>NZ_JBVVQU010000008.1:0-146102 GCF_055811555.1 Mesorhizobium sp. WSM4813 | reverse complement strand
TCTGTTCTCGCCAGTTGAATGCAGAAACTACTTCACAGCAGCAGGGTATGGACTCACTTGAACGTCCGATGCTCTAGCGAGTATAGGAATGATCCAGCGCCCTCGAGTTAGGCGAGGATCGCGTCCACTGCAACAACTTGCAGGTCCTGCCCGGAATGGAGTTCAACTGCCGTCGTCATCCATCCTGGTCTATTCCATGCGGCGGGGGCTGAGTCCCGTCGCTCGTCCGGCCAGTCTGGTCGATCCAAAGCCAACCGATGAGACCACCGACAATGCGATCACGATCAAGGCGATCACACAGGGCATGGCATTTTCCTTTCCGTGCCGAAACCGCCGGTCAAGACGTCGGCTGCCCGTTATCTCGGTGGTTTGGTGCCGCCCGTGTCGGGTTCGGAGCCGGCGCCAACGGTCGCGTCAGGCATGACCGGGCCACGTTCTGCTTCGGAATCCTCTGCCTCGATCTCTTGCACGGCCTGATCCCAGTGCTCGCGCTCCCGTCCTTCGGGACGGCCTTCACCCTCCCGGATTTCATGGGCTCGCCGCCTGATACGCTCCTCTCTGTCCATGATCGGCCCTCCTGGTGCTTTCTAATCCCCCGATCGATGGTTTGTTCCGCGCTGCCGGACAGTTCCCGCATGAAAGAGCATGTCGAACATTCGCAAGCGAGAGAGTAGAATGAACAATATCCCTCCGGCACTTAAGATCGGGGTCCGATGAGAATTCTCGTTGTTGGCGCCACCGGCCTGATCGGCGCTCCGGTCTGTTCCCGCCTCGTTTCCGAAGGACATGAGGTGGTCGGCATCGTCCGTAGCCCTCGGGCAAATGCAGCCCGCGACTACCAGACATTGGTGCTGGACATGGCGACCGCGCTACGCCCTGAAGATTGGCTGCCGCATCTGGCAGGCGTCGATGCCGTCGTGAACTGTGCCGGGGTTCTGCAGGACAGCCCTCGCGAAAAGACCGGGCAAGTTCATCGCGATGCGGCGTCGGCTCTTTTTCGCGCCTGCGCGCGAGCCGGCGTCGCCAAGGTGATCCACTTCTCGGCAATGGGTGTCGATCGGGCACAGCCTTCGTCGTTCTCGGCGACGAAATATGCTGGCGATCAGGCCCTCATCGCACTTGATCTGGACTGGATCATCCTTCGCCCGTCCGTGGTGCTCGGCCGGCCTGTGTTTGGGGCCAGTGCATTGTTTCGCGGTCTGGCCTCGCTGCCGGTCCTGCCGTCAATGCCCGATACCGGCCGGCTACAGGTCGTGCAGCTCGAGGATGTGGTCTCGACGGTGCTTTTCTTTCTCAATCCCGGCAGTCCGTCTCGTATCGCGCTGGAACTTGCCGGTCCCGAGCAGCTGTCCATGGACGAGATCGTCGGCACTTTCCGCCGCTGGTTCGGCTGGGCTCCGGCAGCTAGGCTGGTCTTGCCGGCCTGGGTCGCCCGACTTCTCTACCGCCTCGGCGATCTTGCCGCGACGCTCGGCTGGCGGCCTCCAATGCGCACCAATGCCGCGAGGGAGATCACGCGAGGGGCGGTCGGAGATCCATCGCATTGGATGTCCCTGACCGGCATGCAGCCACAAAGCCTGGCACAGTTCCTCGCGCTCAATCCGGCAACGGTGCAGGAGAAATGGTTCGCCGGGCTTTATTTCGCCAAGCCTGCAATCTTCGTCGTCCTGCCGTTCTTCTGGATCATGACGGGGATCGTGTCGCTGACCACTGGCTACGGCAACGGCATCGGCCTCATGCAAAGCACGGGGGCTGGCATGTTGTCGGCGCCTGCCGTGATCGCCGGCGCTCTTGCAGACGTCGTCGTCGGCGCACTCATAGCCTGGCGGCCAACGGCGCGAAAAGGCCTCTACGCTGGCATCGCGCTCTCGCTGTTCTATCTGGTCGTGGGGACTTTCCTGCGCCCGGACTTGTGGAACGAACCGCTTGGGCCGTTCCTCAAGGTCTTGCCGATCATCGTCCTTCACTTTGTTGCCTTGGCAATCCTGGAGGAGCGCTGATGCTCTATTTCGCGCTGAAGTACCTGCATGTCATCGGTGCCAGCGTGCTGCTTGGCACCGGCGCCGGCATTGCCTTCTTCATGCTTCTCGCCCACAGGACCGGCAATGCTGCAACAATTGCGGCAGTGGCGCGCATCGTAGTGGTCGCCGACTTTCTCTTCACGGCAACTGCCGTCGTGGCGCAGCCTATAACCGGCGTCGCGCTCGCCTGGCTGGCGGGTTACTCGCTCTCCGAAGGCTGGATCGTGCTTTCCATCGCGCTCTATATCGTCACCGGTGTGTTCTGGCTGCCGGTGGTATGGATGCAGATGGAGATGCGCAATCTGGCGTCCGAAGCCGCCAAAGCGGGGGCACCGCTGCCGGCCCGGTATATCAGGCTTTTCTGGCTGTGGTTCGCCTTTGGCTTTCCCGCCTTTGCTTCCGTTCTCGGGATTTTCTGGCTAATGATCGCGCGACCGGCTGTCGAGTGGTAATGCCTTGCCGCGACAGATGTCGCGGCTTTCGATTTCGGCACTGGAACATCTTTCCCATGAGTGCGTTCGGCGCGGATGGATCAATCCGTGCGCAAACGCCGACATTCAGCCTCATCCGCGACTGAAGCGGATGTTCTCATTGTTGGTGGCGGACCTGCGGGGCTGGCGGCCGCTATCTATCTCGGCAGGTTCCGTCATCGGGTCGTGGTGGTCGACGCGGGTGAATCGCGCGCGATGTTGATTGCGCAAAGCCGTAACTGTCCTGGGTTTCCGGAAGGGATCAGCGGCCCCGATCTTCTGCAGCGGCTTCGCGCGCAGGCCGCCGAATACGGAGCGACACTGGTGCAGGATCAGGCCTCATCGATCGAGCCGACGGTAGGCGGGTTTGGCGCCGAGACCAACGCGGGGCGGATCGTCGCCCGCAAGATATTCCTGGCGACAGGCATCGTCGACGTGGTGCCTGCAATTCCGCGTCTGCGCGAGGCCATCGCCAGAGGCAGCGTACGCCTTTGCCCGGTTTGTGACGGCTACGAAGTCATAGATCGTCAGGTCGCGGTCATCGGCCACGAGGCGAAGGCGCTGCGAGAGGCCTTGTTCCTCAAGCAGTATACGCAGCACGTCACACTGCTCGCACGCTATCTTCCCGATTTTTCCGCCAGCACACGGCGCGTGGCCATGGAAGAGAACATTGCTGTTTGCGACACGTTCAAAAAGTTTGTTCCCACCGACAGCGGCTACCAGGCCGTCCTCAAGGACGGCGAGGTGCGCCATTTTGACGTCATCTATCCGGCGATGGGATGCCAGGTGCGTTCCGAACTCGCGCTGGCAATGGGCATCGAATGCTGCGACGAGGGCTATGTCGTCGTCGACAAGCATCAGCGGACCTCGGTCGATGGGGTGTATGCCATCGGCGACCTGGTAAAGGCCCTGAACCAGATCGCAGTCGCTTTCGGCCAGGCTGCGATCGCCGCGACAGATGCTCACAATGACCTTGCCCTCGGGTACGAATAGCTCTCGAAACGTACCTCGCTAGCGCATTTCCAGGAAAAGTGTGGAACGGTTTTCCGCTAGGAATTGCGCAAAACAAAGAGATAGAGCGGTTCGGCCATTCCATGAAACGATGAACCGCTCTAGCGCAGCATGGCTGCTATCACGAAGACCGCGGCCGCTACGAGAACGACTGCGGCAATCACCAGCACCGGCCAGTTCTTGCCAGGCTGGAGATCAGGCTCGCTTGCTACCGGCCGCATCGCATCGCCGAAGCTTGCTTCATTCGTGAACTCTGGCTGTCGCCGTGGGCCAGCCTCGGCGACAGGATTCGCCACATCTGCCGCTTCGGCGTCGGTCTCTTCAGGTGCGGCGGCAGGGTCGAACCCGGGGGTCTTGTCGTGCGTCGCCCCGGCCTGAATAGCGCCTCTCGCTTTGGCGGGCGTCTGATCTCGTTGTCCGGCCATCATGGTCTCTCCCTGGCAACCAAACTTCGATCTGCCTCCGCGGTTCCAGTCTGTGCCGCATTTGCTGGACACGGCCATTTTCTGAGCACATTCCATTTGCTGGACACATTTGGCGGATCCGGGCCTCTCCGGAACAGAGAACGCCTTTCGCAGTTGTGTTGGATCATTGCCTGGTGAGTTGGCCATGCCGTCTGCACTCGAGCAACTGGCTCAATCCGTGAAAGAGCGACGAGCGATCTTGTTCGTTGGAGCAGGGGTGTCGATGAGCGTCGGCCTGCCATCCTGGCAGAAGCTCATCGAGCATATGGAGGATGAACTCGGCCTCGACCGCGACATGGTCGACATGCCTGAACCCAGCTACCAGGCTCTTGCCGAATATTACCGGCTGAAGAATGGAGGCCTCGGTCCCTTGCGCAGCTGGATGGATCGCGAATGGAGCGTCTCGCGGGAAAAAGTCAAGGGATCGGCGATCCACAAGCTTATCGTGTCACTCGATTTCCCGATCATCTACACCACCAACTATGATCGGAACCTTGAGGTTGCTTTCGAAGTCCACGACCGCCCGTTCGTAAAAGTGGCCAATGCCAAGGATATCGCCAAGGTGAACGGCGAGGCCGCCCAGATCATCAAATACCACGGCGATTTCGACGACGATGCATCTCTGGTCCTGGCGGAGTCCGACTATTTCAAGCGGCTGTCGTTCGAATCGCCGCTGGATGTGAAGTTTCGTGCCGACGCACTGGGGCGCACCATCCTGTTCATCGGCTACAGCATGTCCGACATGAACATCCGCCTGCTGCTGTATCGGCTTTGGGAAACCTGGCGCCGGTCCGGCTACGAAAAGAACCGTCCGAAATCGTTCGTCTTCATGCCGCAACCGAGCGTCGTCCAGGAAGCGGTCCTCGGACGCTGGGGTATCGACATGCTGACCGAGGAGGCCGAGCGGCCGGAGGATGCTCTGGTGGCATTCCTGAGCAAGCTCAAGGACGGGATAGACAACACCTGAAAGGCGATGTGATGCACCGCGCTTGAAGCCGAACGGGTGACGGCAAATTCGGAACGTCGCTCTATTCGGCCCGCCGGGAACATTGTCGATCGCTGCGGCGTTCATAGCCGGGAAGGGATGCTGTTTACGGAGGCCTATTATGGGCCACTTCGATATGATCGATCTCGTTTCCGTCATTGACGCCTGCACGACCGGTCGCGCCGCAGGGCGATTGGTGTCGATGGCCAAAGCCGTGGAAGAGTTGCGGGTGCTGACCGGGGATTTCATCTCGCCGGACGAAGTCGTGGCCAATGCCCTGTCGCCGGTGGCGTGGGGACGCGGCTGCGCGGTCCTGTTCGACGAGCAGCCGGGCGCCGATATCCTGCACACGCCATGGCAAGAGGCCTGACTGCCGCAGGACGCCTGAGCGTTGCCGAATATCGGCAGCCGCGCCAGCGGGCGCCGCGTCTGCTTGCAGATGTCGCATATGCCGCAGTGGGGAGCACTGGCGGCAGTTGGAACCCGGCCGTCACGGGCCTGTTTAACCGCTGTGCATGAGGCAATCGGAGACACGCCATGACTAAGAACGAGACCCGCTACGAACATGGTGCGACCAAGTACCCGGCCAAGAAAGATGCCGACGCGTCGGACCAATTCTCCCAAGAGGCGGCCGGCAACAAGAAGCCTGCCGGCGGGATGGGCCTGACACGGTCAAGAAACGAGGTGGAGGACAAGACCCGTCAGTCCGAAGGGCAAAACCCGGCCAGTCAGTCCACGCCCAGTGCCGCGACCGAAAAGACATCCGGCGCCGGTCCCTCGATCGCCGAGCGTTCCAAGGACGCCAAGGCTCCAAAGAGCGGCCGCCAGCCAGGCGCCTACGTCAAGGAGTGACCGGCCAGGAACTGCAGTCAGCCCATCATTGTCTTCAGTGGCTCCCGAGCGAGGTTTGCTTCGATCTCCTTACGGCCTGGCGTTTGCCGCAGCGCTGTGCGCATGTTCGTGCGATATTCGTCCGGCATGCGCGGCGGCAGCATAGGTTCATACGCGTCGACGACCGCCTCTATGATCACTGGGCCTTCGGCGGCAAAAGCGGCATCAAGGACACCATCGACGTCCTCAGGCCGGGTGACGCTGTAGCCGATGCCCCCCATAGCTTCGGCGGCCAAAGCGAAATCGATCGGCTGGAGTTCGCAGGCAAATTGTGGGTTGCCGAGGAACATCATTTGCTCCCAGGCGATCTGGTTGAGCATGTTGTTCTTGATCACCAGAACCTTGAGCGGAATCTTGTAGCGTACGGCCGTCGAAAATTCGCCAAGCTGCATTGCCAGCCCGCCATCGCCCACCACCGCGAAAACCGGCCGGCCCGGAAAGGCGATCCCGCCGGCAATCGCGTAGGGCAGCCCGCAGGCCATCGATGCCAGCGAGCCGGAGACGGCGAAATCCTGTCCTGCCTTGATATCGATATGACGGGCGGCAAGTTCGGTGTTCTGACCGGAATCGCTAGCCAGGATCGCATTGGCCGGCATTCGGTCGCCGAATGCCTTGACCACGCGTTGCGGCTTGAGCGGCACGTCGTCCCGGCTTTCCGCCTCGGCCATCATCTTGCGCCAGCGCTGTAAGCTCTGTTGCGCGTCCTCAAGAAATGATCTGTCCTGCTTTGGCCTCAGCCTTTCATTGAGCAATTGCAGTGTGATGGCTGCATCGCCGACGAGACCGGCCTCCACGGGATGGCGAAGGCCGATGCGCTGCGCGTTGCGGTCTATCTGCACGCCGCGCGCCTTGCCGGGCTTGGGATAGTATTCGATGTAGGGGAAGGTCGAGCCGACGATCAGCAGCGCCTCACATTCCTCCATGATCTCCTGCGAGGTCAGCGAGCCCAATATGCCGATTCCGCCCATGACGTGCGGGTGATCGTCCGGCAGGACGGCTTTGCCGAGCAAAGCCTTGGCGACGGGTGCGGCGAGGAGTTCCGCTGTCCTCTCGAGTTCGGTCTGCGCATGCAACGCACCGCGCCCGGCGAGTATCGCCACCTTTGAGGCTGTGTTGAGAATGTCCGCTGCAAGGGCAAGTTGGGCTTCGTCGGGGCGCTTGTCCCCTTCGAACCACCGTTCGGGTGTGTGTCTTGGAACGTTGCGAGGCGAGCGCTTTGCCGACGTCTGTTCCTGGACGTCGCTGGCTATCGAGAGATGGGAGACGCCGCGTCCCGCAAGCGCGGAACGACAGGCCAGGCCGGCAACGTTTTCCATATGCGCTGCGTCGGTCACTTGCGTGTTGAAGATGGCGACGTCGTTGAAAGCGCGGGTGAGATCGACATCCTGCTGCGTGAACGTCTCGATCAGGTCGTGAAATTGCATGCCGGTTATGGCAAGGACCGGCGCCTGGTCGAGTTTTGCGTCGTAAAGGCCGGTGAGCAGGTGAGTGCCTCCTGGCCCCGACGTGGCGAGGCAGACACCGAGTTTGCCGGTCCATTTGGCATAGGCCGTCGCCATGAAGGCCGCAGATTCCTCATGCCGCACCTGTACGAAGCGGATCTTGTCTTGCCTTGTGCGCAGCGCCTCCATGATGCCGTTTATGCCGTCCCCCGGCAGGCCGAAAATCACCCGCACGTCCCAGGCGATCAATGTGTCGACAAGGATCTCGGCAGTGTTGGGCATGGTTGCCTCCTGTGTGTGTGTGGTATGCTGTTGTCCTGGGCCTGCAGCTTTATGCTCTCGCTGCGGCGTCGGGCGTCAGACGTGGACATCGGCGATCAGTCGCCGAACGACGGAGATGCCGGGATGTTCCATCGGAACGGCAGCCGTTGTGATCCGGGCAGCCGCCTGACAGGCGGCCCTCGGTCTCTGCTTGGCAAACGCCGCAAGAGACCCTGTTTGGATTCAAGCCAAGTCTCGGTTTCTCGGAAGTGGTTCGGCAAGGTGAAGTCGCGCTCGTCACGCGTGACATGCAGCCCGTGAGGGATGGCGCCGACCCTTGAAACAAAAAACCCGCCTCGGCGGCGGGTGGTCGGCGCCCTGAAACCAATAGCATAACTGCCGTCACAAAGCAACGGATCGCCAGCTCCCAACCCGGGCAATCGCTTCGGATTTGAGCCCGGGCCTCATCTCACCCTTGGCCGAGTGCAGGTTCCCGACTTGCGCCTGTCGAGCGCCGTCCGCGCCGAACAGGGTCCATTTCGCAGAGCCCAGGAACGGTTATGGCACCTGCTCGGTTGTGAGGGAAAGGAGATGTTGCATGTTTGAGAATAGCATGTGGTTGCTCGTTGTTGCAGGCGGTCCCCTGATACTGGCAATCCTGATCGCCTACGCACTCCTCACGCGACGCCATCGCGGTCCCGCAGAACGCAGGGAGAGCGAGCAGGCGACCGAGCGCTTGTACCGCGAGGAGGAGGAGAAAGATTGACGGATCATGGCAGATGCGGATGAGCAGCCCGGAGTCGATGAGCGATGGACGGTTTATTCGACCGCCATTTCGGAACGATCCCGCCGCCCTGCCATTATCGCCATAAGGACAGGCTCAGATCGTGGTGGCCCACGATTGGTCCGCTTCGGCAAGGGCCGTGGCCTCGCAATCCGGCAAGTCGATGATGCCGCCAGCGATCTGGGCCTCAAATCGAACGCAAGGCATCTTGGAGGAACCAATGGCTGGACGCAGGACGCATGAGCAGCAATTGCGCATCATTGAAAAGCGGGAGAACACCAAGGGCGCCGGCAAGGATTTCGACGCGGAGGCGGATCTGAAGCGATCAGCAGCGGAACGTGAAGCGCTGCGCAAGGGATCGGAAATCAGGTCCAAGACACCCGACCTTGTTGACCCTGATGATCGCAACATCCTTCGCGGAGAAAATCAGGAGAGCGTTCATCACAAGAACCGTCCCGACGACTGAGAATTGGAGCAAGCCTATGGCAAAAGGTAGCAAGAAGCACATCGGAGCGGGTGCACGAGGAAAGGGTTCTGGTACAGGTGCCATGACCACGACCCCAAAAGACAAGCTCGAAGAAAACCAGATCCTGTCCAACCGCGACAAGGCTCAGCATACGAAGCAGCGCGGTCTGGATTCAAAGCAGGTCGCAACTGAGCAGCGCCAGGATCACGCTGCCAATCGTTTGCGGGACTGACGGCCGCCGCCGTTGGGGCGCGGGTCGTTTGGTCCTGAACTGGGCCTCCCTTCTCAGCGGGCTGCGAGCTCAAGGGGAGGGCAGGGCTCAGGCCCATTCGCCACTGAAAAGCGGCTCTATCGGATGGCGCGATTTGGCCATTTGAGTTCGTTAGAGGGGGATGCCTGGTTCAGCTAAAACATCCCGCTCTAGCCGGCAGATCGCATCGACGATTTGCTCTCGAACTGCTCTGCCTCACGCAGCAGCCGGATCACCTCCGCGTCCGTGGTCTGCGCGAAATCCTCATAATACCGGCCCACCGCAACAAACGGCTCGGGCGTGGCGAGACAGACCACTTCCTCCACATCGGTTTTTATCAGGTCGAGCGTATCCCTGGGTGCTACCGGAACGGCCAAGACAACATGCGCGGCCTGATCCTTCCTTAGAGCCTTGAGCGCCACCCTGACCGTGCCTCCGGTCGCTATGCCGTCGTCGACGACTATGACAGTCCGGCCCAGGACCGAAGCCGCAGGCCTGCTGCCGAGATAGAGGTTTCTGCGGCGTTCGATTTCGAGCAGTTGCCGCCGTTTCTCTGCCTCGACGTAGTCGTCTGACGGCTGGACCAAAGCCATCGCCTCCTCGTTGAGGACGAGCTGCGGATTTTCCCCGTCGACGACCGCGCCGATGCCATATTCGGAATGGCCCGGCGCGCCGATCTTGCGCACAAGCAGCACGTCGAGCCGGGCACGGAGTGCCTTCGCCACTTCGTGGCCGACCGGCACTCCGCCGCGCGGCAGCGCCAGCACCAAAGGATCGGTTGCCGCGAACCCGGTCAAGGCGGCGGCAAGCTGGCGCCCCGCATCCGTTCGATCCCTGAATTTCGGCGCGTCAAAGATCATGGCGTCACTTCTGCTCCTCGACCGCGAGCTCGATCGCCTGCTTCATCTCGGCGCCAAGCGCTGCCGCATTTCCGGACAATGGAGCGCCGATCGCGATCCGGATCGCTTCCGACATTGAAATGGTCCTTGCTGCCGCAGGGCTGTTTGTCTGTCCCGAACTGCGCTTGCGCTGATCGGTTCCTTCTTGAACCGGAAAATGATGGATTCTTGGCTGCGAGCCTTGGGAGCGCGACGAAACGCTGCTGGAACAATCGATCACCTTGATGCGTTCGACTGTTCTACACCTGCCGAGGATCCTCGATGGCGCCGCGTCCTTTCTGGAAAGGCTATCTGAAGCTTTCGCTGGTGACCTGTCCGGTCGCGATGACGCCCGCTACCACCGAGAGCGAAAAGGTCCGGTTTCATACGCTCAATCGCAAGAGCGGGCAGCGGGTGGTCAGCCAATATGTCGATGCCGTCAGCGGCAAGGCCGTTGCTGAAGACGACGAGGTGAAGGGGTATCAGCGCGGCGAGGACGAATACGTCCTGCTCGAGGACGACGAGATCGACGCGGTCGCGCTGGAGAGTACGCGTACCATCGACATCGATATGTTCGTCGATGCCGACAGCATCGGCTGGATCTGGTACGACAAGCCTCACTATCTCACCCCCGACGATCCGGTCGGGGAGGAGGCATTCTCGGTCATTCGCGACGCGATGAAATCGACAGGGACAGTCGGGATATCGCGCCTGGTCATGTACCGCCGCGAGCGCGCCGTTATGCTTGAACCACGAGGCAAGGGCATCGTGCTGTGGACACTGCGTTATGGCGACGAGGTTCGCGATCCCGAGGATTATTTCGGCAAGATCGAAGACGCCAAACCCGACCCGAAACTGATGGATATGGTCTCGACCTTGATCGATGAGCGAACCAGGCAGTGGGATCCCGCCATGACCGGAGATCCCGTCCAGGCGCGGCTACTGGAGATCATTGCCTCGAAGAAGAAGGGCAAGAAGAGCCCGGCCAAGGCGAAGGCCAAGGCCGAGCAACCGCCAAGCAATGTGATCAACATCATGGATGCGCTGCGCAAGAGCCTCGGCTCGGAGGCCGGAAAGCGGAAATAAGCGCCTGGGAGCAGGCTGGGTTGGGGGACAAAGGCAGCACAATGAAGGTCATACCCCGCGATCCTGCTTTCGACAGCACCAGCCGATGACCCGCGATTTCCTCCTGCCGCTCGATACGCCTCCGATGGAGGCCAAGGCGGCCGATGCGATTCCCGAGGGAGACGGATGGCAATACGAGCGCAAATGGGATGGTTTTCGCTGCCTGGCATTTCGGCAGGATGATGCGGTGGAGTTGCGCGCAAAGTCAGGCAAGCCGCTCGGACGCTATTTTCCCGAACTCGTCGCGACATTGAAGGAATTACCGTCGCGCCGTTTTGTCGTCGACGGTGAAATCGTCATCTGGTTCAACGGCAAACCGTCGTTCGATGCGCTCCAGATGCGGCTTCATCCCGCCGAGAGCAGGATCCGCAAGCTGTCTGCGGAAACCCCGGCGCACATCGTCCTGTTCGATATGCTGTGCGACGAGCACGGAACCATCTGGTTGGCGCGGACCCTGAAAAAACGGCGAGCGATCCTTGAGGCTTTCGTCGCTTCGGCAAACCGCAGGAACATCGTGCTTTCGCACTGTACGCGCGATGTGAAGGAAGCCCGCTCCTGGTTAGGGGCTGCCGGACATGGGGCGACAGACGGCGTGGTCGCCAAGCGGCTGGACGGTCCGTACCAACCGGGGGTGCGCGCGATGGTGAAGGTAAAGCGGTTGCGGTCGGCCGATTGCGTGGTCGGCGGCTTCCGCTATCTCAGCAACAGCCGGCAGGTCGGTTCATTATTGCTGGGTCTCTACAACGAGGCCGGCAAGCTCGATCACGTCGGCTTCACCTCGACCATTGCCAAGGACGACAGGGCCGAGCTTACCCGCAAACTCCAAGCGATGCGCGAGCCACCCGGCTTCACCGGAAAAGCGCCGGGCGGGCCGAGCCGCTGGAGTACCGAGCGCAGCGGCGAATGGGAGCCGGTCCGGCCCGAATTGGTGGTCGAAGTACGCTTCGATCACGTCACCGGCGACCGTTTCCGGCATGGCACCAAGTTCCTGCGCTGGCGGCCGGACAAGGCACCGGACCAATGCACGTTTGAGCAGATCGCCTGAGTGCCTGCGGTGCGTGCTCCGTATACGGTTTTCAAGCCGCTTTCTTGCGCCGGTTTGCACGGTCCTCGATCGGTGCTGCGGCCGCTCGGAAATCCTGCCAGGGATCCGACGACAGCGACGCAAGCCGGGTCGGCGTGTTCTCGACGGTAAAATAGGCCGGTCCGATGCCGGGTCCGAGCTCGTCCCAGGCAAGCGGCATAGACACCGCTGCGCCAGGTCGTGCCCTTGTCGAATAGGGTGCGACTGCGGTCGCACCGCGCTGGTTGCGCAGATAGTCGACGAGAATTTTTCCGCGCCTTTTGGACTTGGTGATGGTCGAGACGTAGCGGTTGGGACTGTCGGCGGCCATGGAGTCGGCTATCGCCTTGGTAAAGGCTTTTACTTCTGGCCATTCCGCTTTCGGCTTCAATGGCGCCACGACGTGCAGACCCTTGCCGCCGGAGGTCTTGATGAAGGGGACCAGACCTGCATCCTTCAGTCGGTTGCGGGTCTCAACGGCGGCTTCGATCACCGCCTCCCAACTCACGCCTTCGCCGGGGTCGAGGTCCATGATGATCGTGTCCGGACGCTCCCAATCGCTCACCATCGAGCCCCAGGGGTGGATCTCCAGCGCCGCCGACTGGACGAGCCCGATCAGCCCATCGAGATCATTGATGCTGATCAGCCGCTCATCGGGCGGATCCTTAGGGTCGTGGACCAGCACGATGTTGGGGTTGAGACCCTTCCAAGCGTGCTTCTGGAAGAACTGCTCGCCCGAAATCCCGTTGGGACATCGCACCAGCGCTAACGCGCGGCCGACGATGTAGGGCGACGCATAGCGCCAGACCTCGGCATAATAATCGGCAAGACCTTCCTTGGTCACGCCCTGGTCCGGCCAATAGAGGCGGTCGGGATGGGTGAGTTTGACGGTCCGGCGCTGGGGTTGGGGCGCTGCCTTGCTCGTCTTCGGCGCTTCGCGGACGATCTCCTTCGCCGGCTTGTCTTCACGCATTCCGCGGAACGAGGCGTGGCGCAGATTGCCGTCGGCGGTCCACGCTCGGAACTCGACTTCGGCGACGAGTTCCGGCCTGACATAGCGGGCTTGCCGAGCCTCCTCGGCGGTCAGCCGCTCGTCGAACGGGCTCGACGGAATGCGTATCCGCTCGAGCTTCTTGAAGAGGCTCTCGGCGACCGCTGCCGTGTAGCCGGTGCCGACGCGCCCGACATGATGAAGCTTGCCGTCGTCATAGACACCCAGGACAAGCGAACCGATCGCGTTGCGCGAAGTTGTCGAGGGGACATAGCCGGCCACGACAAATTCCTGCCGCGCCGAGCATTTCGACTTCACCCAGTTCTTGCTGCGGCCCGAGCGGTAAGGCGCATCGCGAAGCTTGGAGACAACGCCTTCCAGGCTCAGCCGGCAGGCGTGTTGCAGGACCAGGGCGCCATTCTCCTCAAAATGCCCGCTGTAGCTGATGATGCCGTTATCACTGCCGACGATCTTTTCCAGCAATTCCTTGCGCTTGATCAACGCAACGTCGCGCAGATCGTATCCGTCGAGATGGAGCAGATCGAAGACGTAAAAACGAAAGCGATCACTGCGACCCTCGCTGAGATCGGCTTGCAGCTCGGAGAAATCGGATGCGCCGGCGGATGTCTCGACCACCAGTTCACCGTCAATCAGCGCCGTTCCGACAGGAATGTCGGCCAGCGCCGAAACGACCGCCTTTCCAAACTTCTTCGTCCAGTCGAGACCACTCCGAGTCAACAGTTTGACGCGGCCGGCTTCGATCCTGGCCTGTAGCCGGTAGCCGTCGAATTTGATCTCGTGCAGCCAGCGTTCGCCGGACGGCGCGGACGAGACCAGGGTCGCCAGCGTCGGCTCGACGAAATCGGCAAGCGCTGCCTTCCTGGCACCCTTGATCTTTGACGGCTCCGGAACGCTGACGGTGGTAGGCGGCTCTTCCGGTGGAGCGGCCCCCGTGCGGCCGCCGCGGCGCTTGCGAATGCGCCCCGTCTTGGACGACCAGCCGGGCTCTTCGCCGGCGACGTCCTCGATCTTGCGGCCGGTCGCAATGGATTCCGGCCGTTCGTCCAGAATATCGGGGTCGTCTTCGGTGCGCGCGGCGTCGTCGTCGCCTTTGATCAACAGCCAGTTCTCGCGCTTCTCCCGCGGCTTTCCGGCCATCCGCACAAGATGCCAGCGGCCGCCCAGCTTCTCGCCGTGAAGCTCGAAGTCGAGATGGCCTTTGGCATAGCCGCGATGCGCGTCGCCGATCGGCGTCCAAGTGCCTCTGTCCCATAAAATAACGGTGCCGCCGCCGTATTCGCCCTTCGGAATGGTGCCTTCGAAACCGCCATATTCCAAGGGATGATCCTCGACATGGACGGCAAGACGCTTCTCGCCGGGGATCAGGCTCGGCCCTTTTGTGACGGCCCAGCTCTTGAGCACGCCGTCCATTTCGAGACGAAAATCGTAATGGAGCCGGGTGGCATCATGCTTCTGTATGACGAAGCTGTTGCCGCTCCCGGGCGCCCTGCGCCCCTGCGGCTCCGGGGTAACGGAAAAATTGCGCTTCTTGCGGTAGGTCTCGAGCGCCATCGGTCAGCCGGCCTTCCGACGCGGTGCTGTCTGCTTCGCCTTTGTGTGGCGCGCCGGCTTTGACTTTGCCGCGGGCTTTCTTGTCGAGGGCTGCTTGCCGCCAACGCCGGCACTCTGGCGCAACGCATCCATAAGATCGACGACCTTCTCCCGCTTGGCCGGCTTCGGAACGGCGATCTTCTTGCCTTCGAGCTTTGCCTTCACAAGTTCGGCAAGCGCCGCCTCATATCGGTCGTCGAATTTGGTCGGATCGAATTTGCCCTTCTTGGTCTTGATGATGTGTTCGGCCAGATCGAGCATCTCACCCTCGATCTTCATATCGGGAATGTTGTCGAAGGCTTCCTCTGCCGAGCGCACCTCGTAGTCGAAGTTCAGCGTCGTTGCGACCAGGCCTTCGTCATAGGCGCGGATGAGCAGGGTCCGGACGCGCCGGAACAGGACGGTCTGGGCGATCGCAGCGACTTTCTTCCTGCGCATGCCTTCGCGGATCAGCCCGAATGCCTCTTCCGCGTGTTTGTCCGGCGGGGCGAGGTAATATGGCTTGTCGAAATATACGTCGTCGACATCGGAACAGCCGATGAAGGCCGAGACCGACAGCGTCTTGTCGCTCTCGGGGACGGCGGCTGCGACCTCATCGGGTTCGAGCACGACATACTCACCCGAGCTGATCTCATAGCCTTTGACCTGATCGTCCTTCTCGACGGGTTTGCCGCTATCGCTGTCGACGAACGCGCGATGCACCCTATGGCCCGTGGCGCGGTTAATCGTGTGGAAGGCGATCCGCTCTGAGGCGGAAGCTGCCGTATAGAGCGCCACCGGGCAGCTAAGTTCTCCAATTTTCAGGAAGCCCTTCCAATTTGCTCTCGGCGCCAAGACAACAGCCTCACTGTCACAAGCGTTTGCACTGGAAATGCAACGTGGCGGTGCGCGGATTTGTTCCTTGGCACCTTCACGGCGATGAGAAGGTCCTGATCAACCAGACAACCGTTCCGCTGCAACCAAATTCACGACCCGCCGTTGTCGAGCAGGAAGGGAGCGGTTGGCCATGACGAGACTATCATTGACGAGACTATCGTTTTTGTCGGCTCTGGTTGCAGCTCTGGCTTTAGCGGGCTGCAGCAACGAGGCCGAACCGACACAGGACAGCACCAGCAGCACTGAACCGACACAGAGCAACACCAACACCGTCGACCAAAATCCCGAGGTCGACAAGGATCCGACGCCGAAGTCGACCACAGGCGGCGATCAACCCGGTACGCCGCCGGCGCAATGAGGGATCGGCCGGCCGACCGGATTCTCCCGGATGCAATACGCGCGGCAAGGGCACGAGGTGTTCACCCCGACTGGCTCTGCTCGACCAGATGATAGCTATACCGGTCTCGAATGAACGCGTTGAAGAACCGGCCTTTTGACGAGGCTTTGCGGAATGTAGCGTAGGTCTGCGGCGGCACGTCGTGGTAATCGTAGCGATATCCGCTTGGGACAAACCATACGGAGAGGGTCCTCGTCGCCGGATCGTAATTCATGCTTTGAATAGCAGTTGAAGGCATTTCCCGACACTCGACCCTAACACTCGACGCGTCTGGACAATAACCCGCCCCGGCAATCCGGGTTCCCTCTCGCAAGATATGGAGGCGATGATCCGGCCGGCTCGACGCCTCCAAGGTCTTGCCGCCGCCGGCCGGCTTCACCAATTAGGGTTGATGCCATCGCTCAAAACCAAGCAGCCGGAATTCGCTGGCCAAGGCGACCTGTTTCGCGCGCCCGATACTCGTGAGCTTGGCGATCTGCCGGAAGGATTTCACTACCAGCCAGAGCTGATCACCGCCGAGGAAGAGGCTGAGCTGGTGCGGCAGCTCGAAGGTCTCGCCTTCCAGCCTTTCGACTTTCATGGCCATCTCGCAAACCGGCGCGTCGCCGGTTTTGGCCTGCGCTATGATTTTGACCAACGCAAAGTCGTCGAGGCACAGGCGATCCCTGCTTTTCTGATGCCGCTCAGGGAGAAGGTGGCGGCCTTTGCGCGGCTGCCCGCCGATGCTTTCGCTCAGGTTTTGATCAACGAGTACCGGCCCGGCGCGGGTATCGGCTGGCATCGCGACAAGCCGCATTTCGATGCCGTGGCCGGCGTTTCCCTGCTTGCGCCATGCAGCTTTCGGCTCCGCCGGAAGAACGGCACGAGATGGGACCGCGAGACCATCATCGTCGAGCCAAGATCGATTTACCTGATGACGGGTCCGGCGCGCACCGAATGGGAGCACAGTATCCCGCCGGTTGCCGCGCACCGCTATTCGATCACCTTGCGGACCCTGCATCCGCAACGGTCGCCTCGCTGAAAAGTGGTGGTTCGATGACCAGGATCGAGACCGGCTCCTGTTTTTGTGGTTCGATAAGTGCTGAGATGCATGGCGACCCGTTCTGGATTTGCTCAGATCACGATGATGATTGTCGCAAGGCCATTGGGAGCCCGCTGACCGTCTGGGTAGGCTATCGACCGGCCCAATTCAGACTGATGACCGGCACGCCGAAAACGTTCTCAAGAACCCCAGGCGTGCTCCGCACTTTCTGCGCCGATTGCGGCACATCCATAGCCTATCTCGACCAGGGGCTTCCCGAAGAACTCTATGTAACTATCGGCTTCTTCGACCACCCCGAACTTTGCGCCGCAGGCTCATGCTTATTGGGACATGAAATTGCCGTGGGTGGAATTTCCCGACGATCTGCCGCGTGTGGGACGATATTCAAGGCGGCGCGATCCGGCGGTCGGAAATCCAGCCGATCGATAACCGGCAAACGCCGCCGATGGGTCGATCTGGTGATACCGCGAACACCACGCCGTGTTGACGCTCACCTGGAAGGCGGCGGATCACGAGGACCTTGAGACGATCGTCGGTCCAAGGCCGGCAAATGGAATTCGGATCGGGCATCGGCAGCTTGAAACGGGTATCATCGCTTCTCCATGCCGCTTTCGATACCTATCTGTTGAGCGCAAGGCATAGATCGGCAACAGGCAGCAAGATTTGGCACAACGATCGGGAAGCGCAGACCTTCCACTTCATGGCGGACGCGTGCCGAAATGGCTCGGCGACCGTATGACGCGCCTTGGCGCGGTCATGTGCGAGGCGATCATTCACCATTACGGTCGCGAGGAGCTGCTGCGCCGGCTGGCGCATCCTTTCTGGTTCCAGTCGTTTGGCGCCGTCATGGGAATGGACTGGCATTCTTCCGGCATTACGACCAGCGTCATCGGCGCCCTGAAACGTGGTTTGGCTCCGCTCTCCGGCGAGCTCGGCATTCACGTATGCGGTGGCCGCGGCGCGCATTCACGCAAGACCCCGCACGAGCTTGCCGCTATCGGCGAGCGCGTCGGATTCGACGGAGCAGGCCTGGCAACTGCCAGCCGGCTCGTCGCCAAGGTTGACAGCGCCGCCGTTCAGGACGGCTTCGAGCTTTATCTGCATGGCTTCATCGTGACCGATGACGGCGACTGGGTCGTGGTGCAGCAGGGTATGAACGGCGACAGCAAGGTGGCGCGCCGCTATCATTGGCTTTCGGAAGACCTGAAAAGCTTCGTCGACCAGCCGCATGCTGCCATCGAGGGCGCCAATCAGGGCGAGATTGTCAATCTGACCGACCGCCGCGCCGACGCCTCACGCAAGGGACAGTTGGAGCTGCTGCAGGACCTCGGACCGGATCGCATTCTGAGGGAGTTTGCCGCTCTCGAGCGTGACGTGGCCGCAGAACCGGTGCCCGCCCAGCCGATGCTGCCACACCTGGTCATGCCGGCGCACCACGATGTTCGCGAAAGCGATGTCGTTATGCGCCGCCTTCATGGGAACATGGCGGCGGCTGCCGAGCGTGGCCCGGCCGATTTCTCCGAACTTCTCCTGGTCCCCGGCGTTGGGGCGCGCACGGTGCGGGCGCTGGCGCTGGTTGCCGAGGTTTTGCATGGCGCACCATGCCGTTTTTCCGATCCCGGCCGCTTCTCGCTGGCCCATGGCGGCAAGGACAGGCACCCATTCCCTGTGCCGCTGAAGGTCTATGACGAGACGATCGGCGTGCTGAAGTCCGCCGTTCACAAGGCCAAACTTGGCCGCGACGAAGAAATCGGTGCCTTGAAGCGGCTCGACGACCAGTCACGGCAGGTCGAACGCTATGTCACCGGCCCCAGCTTGAAGGAAATCGTTGCCGGAGAGTTCGATCAGTCGCATCTGCTCGGCGGTCGCAGCGTGTTCGGCTGGGAGGCCGCACCCGAGGCCCCCGCGGACGTCGAACAAATCAAACAAAAGGGATAATCGGGCCGGATCGCAGTTCAGTGGACCTGGCCCGATCCGTGTTCGGCCTCAGGCATCCAGATCGATCAAGGCGATGCCGAGTTCCGGGCGTTTTCTGCGGCGCAGGTGGCCAGGCGCTTCCACCAATGTAACTTCGAGTGTCGGCCGAACGATGCCATCGAGCAGGTGTCCGCCCCTTCGTGCTGCCATCGCGCAAGCCGAGCACCACGTGGACATGAAGGCTGGGCTTGCCGTCGTCGTCGATCGCGACATCGCCGATCGCGCTGAGCACCTCGCACTGTTCCAGCACCGGGATTTTCCGATACGTTTTTTGCTCGATGTCGAACCAGCCGACAGTCGCCTTTTCGAAGGCGCCGAGCGCGGTCAGCGAGGCGCCGCCAATATCCTGATCGAGCGCGAAAGAGGTAAGCGCCGCGAACGCTTCCTCGCCGGGATCAAGCACCACCACGAACGTCCTTTGTCCGGCGCTTTCAGCGACGAGCTGCGATTTCATGATTTCACTCCAGACGCTGTGTCGGCTTTGCGTTGTATTTCGATCGAGAGTTTGAACGGAAAGCTGGCTCGCGAGTTCCCAATAGGTTTGGTCTGGGTTTGAACATCGCCGGGCCGTTTGACCATGGCAGTGGTCCGGAACAAGATCGCGCAGGAAACATTGTTCTCCGCAGGCTATCTCTGAGGAGCGGACGTGGCGCCAACCGAGATCATGGTAAGGCATGCGCTAACGCCGCGTGAGTTCTGGATTGGTCTTGGCCGTGCCTTTGCCGGAGCGTTGATCTTCGCCGTCCCGGTGCTGATGACCATGGAAGCTTGGGCGCTGGGCTTTCACCTTCACCCACTGCGGCTCGCCCTGTTCCTCGCTGTCACTTTGCCAATGCTGGTGCTGCTGCACAAGTACGTAGGCTTTCGCCAGACAGTGGCGCTCCGCGACCGCATCGCCGATGCTTTTGTGGCCATACTTGTGGCCGCTGTGGCGGCTACTGCGGTGTTTTTTATTTTCGGCATCGTGACCGCCGAAATGCCGCTACGGGAGGTGATTGGCAAAATTGCGGTGCAGGTTGTCCCGGGCAGTTTCGGAGCATCTTTGGCACGCGCTCAGCTTGGCCCGAGTTCGTTGGAGGGGGACATCCCCGAGCCCGGCTACACCGGAGAGCTGTTCCTGATGGTGGTCGGAGCGCTGTTTCTATCGGTGAACATCGCGCCAACGGAGGAGGTCGTCCTCATCGCCTACAAGATGCAGCCATGGCAGGAAATCACCCTGGTGCTGGTCACCCTCGCTCTCATGCACGCCTTCGTCTACGAGTTCGAATTCCGCGGCTCGCACAGTCCAGAGCCAGGCGCTGGAGTCCTCAGCATCTTCTTTCGCTATGCGATCGTCGGCTATGTCCTGGTAATGCTTGTGAACCTTTATATCCTGTGGACCTTCGGCAGGACTGATGGCGCCGGCTTTTCGGAGACACTCAGTGCAGTCGTGGTTCTGTCGTTTCCCGGCGCGCTCGGGGCGGCGGTTGCGAGGCTCATTCTGTGACAAAGAATCCCGCAAAAGGCGACACGCAACAGAAGCAGCAGCCCGACGACAAAGGAAAGATCCGCAAAACCGGGACTTCGGTCACGGAGTGGGTCGTGGCGGGGATAAGCTCCGTAGCCCTGCTTGCCGTGCTCACCTATCTTGTCGTCGATGGCTTGAGCGCGCGCGATGGGACTGCCCGGATCGTTGTGCTGCCGCTCGCGGTCGCGGTCACCGAGGGCGGCTACGTGGTCGAGTTCGCCGCCACAAACAGAGCGGGGAAATCAGTTGCCGCTGTCGAGATCAAAGGTGAACTCCGCAATGGCGATGAGGTCGTCGAGGAGAGCAGCGCTACGCTCGACTATGTCCCACAGGAATCCCAACGGAAGGGCGCGTTGATCTTTCGTCGTGATCCCGAAGCCTATGACCTGCGCCTCTTTGCCAGTGGATACAGCGAACCGTGACCAGTCGGAAACACCATCGATAAAATGGAACTCGGCATGGATGACGCGGTCATCCCGGCCACGGCTTCGCCCTGCTGTACAAGCGACATGGCTGCAGCAGAACCCAAATGGCCCATGCCTTCGAGAATAATGTGCATGGCCGGTCCTTTCGCTTCCTATTCCTCCGGGGCGGTGGCAGGAGCCGTATAACGGCGACGTACAGCATCCAGAACGTGCTTGCGGCTTTCCTGCGCCGAGAGCATTTCGTCCTTTTCTGCCTCGGCGGTTTCGCGCGCCAGCTCCTTGTCCCTGATCTGATGGCGAAACCATTCGGAATAGTCGCCGGCGCGCAGGTGATGCTCCCAGGTCCTGTCGTCGATACCTTCGGCAATCTGAGCGAAGATCATCAGATTGTGGGCCCGCAGGTTCATCGCGTTGTCGGGACCTCTGAAATAGAAGCTGCCGGCCTCGTCGAGTTGACCTTCCGCATATTTGCGGCTGTGACGCTTGAGTGACTGGCGCGGCTCGATCGCTTTGACCAAGGCAGTTTTCTTGCGGGCTTGCGGCCGCCAGAACAGCACGCGCTCGCCTTTTGGCGACGGAATGTTCTTTGGCGGCTCGGTGTCCGTCTCCTGACAAAAGGCCTTGATGACATCTTTGGCCTTGGGACCGAGCGCAATGACGGCAGTGACCAGACGCAGCGCATCGGTCGAGATCGCTTCCGGATGAACGGTGATCAGGACAGTGCCCGGCAATTCCAACGACAGGACGGCGCGCGTGTCGTCGCGCCTCTTGGGCAGAAGATGATGCGCCTCGTCGATGACCAGCCAATGTGGCCTCGCCGTACGGTAGCGGAAACTGCCAAGACCGGGGAGCAGATCGGCAAAGAAGTCTGGTCGCTCATTGACCCGCAACGCCAGCCCATTGACGACCACATTGGTGTCGGGCTTTTCGATCAGGTCGAGCACTTGCGCCTTTGTCGGTTCGCTTGAGCCATCGCCTACCCGGACGGCGCCTTCGAGCCCATCATAGTCGCCCTCCGGGTCGAAAACGCAGAACTGAAAGCCGTTCTCGACGAAGCGTTCCGTCAGTGCGGTGGCCAAGGTGGATTTACCGATGCCGGAGCTCCCGGCGATCAGAACCGTGTCGGTCGGCGTCAGATAGACTTCGTCGCCGCCGACCGAACCGAGAAGGATGCCGTCCCGGCGTTTTCGGACAAATTCCCGATCACGCTTTACCAGTTTTTCGATCAGTTCCTCGACGCCTTTTCCACGCGCGCCGCGTGTTACAAGATCCGCTGTATCCTTGACCGCCGCAAGTGCATTGGCGACAGCGACGCTGCAGCCGCAGGCCTGCAGGAACGCATGATCGTTTTCAGCATCGCCAATACCGACCACATTGTGTGGCGACAGCCTGAGGTCCTCAAGTGCGGCGGCAAGCCCGGTTGCTTTGTTGATGCCGCTGGGCAGGATCATCACCGCGCCCTTGTTGAAGATGATCTCCAGTTCCAGCCCGAGTTCCCTAATGACCTCGAGAACCGTTGCCTGGTGCGGTTCCCAGGTCGCAACGATCGACCGTCCGACCGAAAGCGGCTTGACGCCGCGTTTCTTTAGCTTGGCGACGAACTTGGGCGCCGGCGCCGGGGAAATAGCACGTTCGTCCTCGCGGGCAGGCGTATAGATTAACGCCCCATTTTCGGCGACGACCTTGTCGAACACGCCGAGCTCGGGAAAAACCTGCTTGAGATCGGGCAGTTCGCGGCCAGTGACGAGGATAAGCTTGCGGCCACTTTCCTTGAACCGTTCGAGGGCTGCAAGCGTCTTCTCAGCTACGATCCCATCGTGCGCCAGCGTGCCGTCATAGTCTGTCGCCAAGGCAATGAAATACATCTGTCGACCATTTCACATCTGAGATCGCCGCTGCCACCGTCACACGTGAGGTCGCACGACGATCGAGCTGGGCGGCGACGAGCATTCAATAGCCGCCGATGATCGGCAATATCTCGCCGGTGATGTAGCTTGAGCAGTGCGGCGAGGCGAGGAACACATAGGCGGGCGCGATCTCCTCCGGTTGCGCCGGCCGTTTCATCGGCGTGTCCGCGCCAAATTTCGAGACGTCACCGGCTTGCTTGTCCGACGGGTTGAGCGGCGTCCACACCGGGCCCGGCGCTACGGCGTTCACCCGGATTCCCTTTTCGATAAGATTGCCCGAGAGCGCGCGCGTGAAGGCATGAATGCCGCCCTTGGTCATCGAATAGTCGACCAGCTGCTTTGAGCCCTCGATGCCGGTTACGGAGCCGCTGTTGATGATCGCCGAACCAGGCTTCATATGCGGCACGGCCTCCTGCGCCATGTGGAAATAGCCGTAGAGGTTGGTCTTCAGCGTCGTGTCGAAATGCTCTTCGGTCAGCTCGCTGAAGTCGCTGGAATGGATCTGGAAAGCGGCGTTGTTGACCAGCACGTCGATCCGGCCGAATTCCTTCACCACCTCGGCCACAGCATTGTGGCAGTGGTCGCGTTCGCTGACGTCGGCCTTTATCAGCATACAGCGCCGGCCTTCGGCTTCGACGGCCCTCTTCGTCTCTTCGGCGTCCTTGTCCTCGGAAAGATAGACGATCGCCACATCGGCCCCTTCGCGCGCATAGAGCACGGCCACGGCTCGGCCGATGCCGGAATCGCCGCCGGTGATGACGGCCACTTTGCCGTCTAGCTTTTTCGATCCGATATAGAATGGCGCGTCATAGAGCGGCGCCGGCTCAATCGCCCATTCGTGCCCGGGCTTCGGCTGGTGCTGTTCGGGGAAGGGCGGCTCGGGATATTTGCGTGCTCCGGCCTGCATGGCGCCTTGTTGCTTGCCGCGGCCCTTCGATTTGTCCTTGGCGTCGATGCCGCGCTGGATGTGGCGTTGCTTGGCAGCCTCGCCGGCGATTTCCGATTTCATCTGCATGGCTGTCTCCTTGGCTTGGAGAAGGGACAACGCATGTCCGGCGAAAAAGTTTAGGCGACGGTGTCATTCCTTCGGTAGCGAATCCAAACGCCAGGAAATCGAAGGGGGCCTTGCCCAACTGGCAACGAATGACGCGGCCGGACGTTTGGGCACGAGCGGTGTCCGGGAACCTGAAGGCGCGCCCGCCAGGTAGAAGGTAGTCCGAGGCTGGTGACCTAAGATTTCCCGCTTCTCGGCCGTACAGGCGATCTTGTCACCGGATCGCACCAAGGGAGAGGAACATGGCTGAACGTCTCACCAAACCAAACGGGCCGGATCTGGTCGCGGGCATCGCGTTATCCGACCTTGCCGATGGCGCAAAGCTCCTCGGCCATTGCGGCGATGAGCAGGTGCTGCTGGTGCGCCGCGGGGCCGAGGTCTTCGCCATCGGGGCGACATGCACACATTATGGCGGGCCGCTCGTCGACGGTCTTGTGGTGGAAGACACCGTCCGGTGTCCCTGGCATCACGCGTGCTTCGATTTGCGAACAGGCGAAGCCTTGCGCGCCCCTGCTTTCAGTCCACTCGCTTGCTGGTCGGTGGAACAACGCGATGATCGGATATTCGTGGGCGAGAAGCGCAAACGGACGGCACCGAAGCAGCGCATTGGCGGCTCCGGCCAGGTTCCAGAGAAAATCGTCATTGTCGGTGGCGGCGCGGCCGGTTTCGCGGCGGCAGAAAAACTGCGGCGCGAACACTATCAAGGCAGCATCGTCATGCTCAGCAACGACGAAGCGCCGCCCGTTGATCGGCCCAATCTTTCCAAGGACTACCTCGCCGGCAAAGCACCGGAGGATTGGATTCCGCTCCGCGGGGAAAACTTCTATTCGAAGAACGATATCGACCTGCGCCTCAATGCGAACGTCGCCAGCATCGATGCACGTTCTGGCGAAGTTGTGCTCGCGGACGGAGCCCGGATTCCTTACGACAGGCTACTCCTTGCGACCGGAGCCGAACCGGTTCACCTGACCATACCCGGCGCCGACCAGCCACACGTTCACACGTTGCGCTCGTTCGCAGACTGCAAGGCGCCGAGCGAGCCACGACTGCGCGCCGCGCCGTCGTTCTTGGCGCCAGTTTCATTGGCCTAGAAGTTGCCGCCGCCCTGCGCTCGCGTGATATCGAAGTTCATGTCGTGGCGCCGGAAAAACGACCCATGGAGCGGATTCTTGGTCCGCAAATGGGCGATTTCATCCGCGCCCTCCATGAGGAGAATGGTGTCGTATTCCATCTCGAGGACACCGCCAGCAGCATCGACGGCAGCAAGGTGAAACTCAGCAGTGGCGATACGTTGGCGGCGGATTTCGTCGTCGCCGGCATCGGCGTGCGACCGCGGACAGGGCTTGCCGAAACGGCGGGGCTGACCGTCGACGACGGTGTCGTCGTGAACGCGTTTCTAGAGACGAGCGCACCAGGCATCTTCGCGGCCGGCGACATTGCGCGGTGGCCAGATCCTCACAGTGGCGAGAACATTCGAGTCGAGCATTGGGTGGTTGCAGAGAGGCAGGGGCAAACCGCGGCCGTCAACATGCTCGGCCATCGCGAGAAATTCGTCGCCGTGCCGTTCTTCTGGAGCCAGCATTACGATGTTCCCATCAACTACGTCGGCCATGCCGCGCAATGGGACTAGATCCGATGGAGACATCATTGCCAAGGATTGCCTGCTCCGCTTCAAGCGCGAAGGGCGCACGCTGGCTGTCGCTTCGATCTTCCGCGACATGGAAGTCTAGGGGCCGAGGTAGAAATGGAGCGCCAAATGACCTAGCGAAGTGGGCGCCGTACGGCCGGGTTTAACCTGCGCAATCAGTCTCGGCGCGCAATGATCCAGTCGGTTGCAGCCGCGAGATCGGCGACGGTTGCGGTCGGACGCGGATCAAACCGTTTCTCATCGCCCTGCCGGTATTTGCCTGTCCGCACCAGCAATGCGCCCGAAAGTCCGGCGCGCAGGGCGCCAGCTATATCGGCCTCGGCGTCGTCGCCGACCATGATCGCCTGATCCGCCGGACAGTCCATGCTTGCCAGCGCCGACAGAAAGAATGCCGGCGAGGGCTTGCCGAGAACGGTTGCGCGTTTCAGGGAGGCAAATTCCAATGCCGCGACGAATGGCCCTGCATCGAGGCTGAGCCCGCCGTCAGCATCCCGAAACGTCCGGTTGGTGGCAAGGGCCAGCAATTCGGCCCCGGCGCTCAGCTCGCGGAACGCGTCATTCAACGCCGCATAGGTGAAGGCGTCTCCGGCATCGCCGACGATGACGGCGCGCTTGTCGCGATCCGGCAGGTCGCAAAAATCCGGCGCAAGGCCGGGGTGAACCAACAAGTATGGCGCACGGCCATTGCGAAGCAGCCATCCGCGAGCAGCGTGCGCCGGCGTGAAAACATCTGCATTGGTAACGGTGAGTCCCATCGCCTCCAGACGTTCGAGGACCCTCTGTTTCGACGAGCGCGTGGTATTGCTTACGAAGCGTACGGCCAGACCGGCCTGGCGCAAACGCGCGATGGCGTTGATCCCGCCTGGTATGGCGGTCTCGCCATCATAGATGACGCCTGCGAGGTCCAGCAGTACACCCCTTGTCATCGGTCCAGCATGACCACGAGTCCGCCATGCGTCAAATCCGGAACAAGGCCAGGGTTGTTCCTTTGGATCAGGGCGGGCAGGCGCACTCGATTAACCGACGGTCACTGCCACCATTCGGGGAAGGCCATGCGTGCGGCTTCGGCCAGCGTCGCGATCTCCTCGTCGGGAACCGAGCTGTAAGGCCAGAGCAGTCGCGGGCCAAGCGGCGCCCAGCCGCCGGCCGCGGCCATCGCTTTGTCGAGCGCCGCATCGCTGGCATCGTAGCGAGCACGAAAAGGCAGTACGTGGCTGGCGAGAAAGGCCTGTATGCGCGTCTCGACCTCGGCAGCGGCCGCTGCGTCGGTGCGGATCATCTGCCACCACATCACAGCGCCTTTCGGATTGAGGCAGGCGACGTTGGAGTAGCTGCCGTGCGCACCCTGGGCAAAGCCCGTGGCCAGCGTATGGCCGGGCACGAAGACCGAAAATCCCGGCAGTTCGCGGCGCATGTCGGCGTACCAGCTGGCGTCGCCGCCCGGCAGCTTGGCGCCGACCAGCGACGGCACGGCTGCACGCAGCCTGGCGATGCCTTCGAGCGTCAGGCGGCGCTTGGCGTGCGGTGGATTGTAGAGCACCAGCGGCATGTCGGGCGCAGTCTCGCAAAGACCGCCGACGAAGCGCATGATCTCGTCGTCGCTGGGCGGCCACCAGTCGGGCAAGGTGAATTGCACCGCCGCCGGGCGAAGCGCCGACACGCGCACCAGCCGCTCGCGCGCGACGCGCGGATTGGACTGGCTGATGCCGATCTGGAAGGGCAGGCGCGCGCGGCCGGCCAGCGCGGCCACCAGGTCGCTAAGACGGTCGAATTCGGGTTCGGTCTGGCAGTGGAATTCGCCGGCCGTGCCGTTGGAATAGATGCCATCGAGACCTGATGCGCAGAGCCGCGCGATCGTCTCTTCCGTCGCCTGCCAGTCGATTGCTCTGCGATCATCTATTGCCAGCATCACCGCGCCCCAGACGCCGCGCGGCGCATGTGCAGGCAAGTGGGTCAGATGGTCGTCCAGCTCAGCGCGCACCGGCGATCTCGTGTTCGCGGCGCGTTTCGTTCGACGCAAAGGCGGCCTCGATGATCGCGATGATCTTGCGTCCATAGGCACCGTCGACCGGCACCGGCTTATCGTCGGCAATGGCATCGCGCATCGCGCTCCATTCGCGCACCAGCGCATTGTGCATCCAGTTCGGCTCGAACGAGCCGGGCAGGTCGGTCCAGATCGTATCGCGCCCCAGCATCGTGCCTCGGTCCATGTCGATACGCAGCGTTCCCTGCTCGCAGACCAGGTCCATGGCGTAGGTGGTCGCGCCGGTGCGATAGCCGACGCTTTGCACCTGGCCGATGCCGCCGCCGGCGAAGCGCAGACCGAGCAGGGCGGTATCGTCGGCTTCCTGGTCATGGAACTTGGCGCCGAGCATGGCGCTCACCGACACGACGTCGTCATCCATCAGCCAGACCAGGCGGTCGAGCGCATGGATGCCGGCCGTCAACAGCATGCCGCCGCCGGTTGCCTTGTGCAGATGCCAGTCGCGGCGATTGCGCTCCATCCACAGCTTGATGATCCAACTCGATCCGATGAGCGGCCGGCCGAGCGCTCCTTCCTCCAGCATTTGCCTGGCCGCCATGCAGGGCAGGGCGAAATGCATGAGTTGAGCGATCATCGCCTTGACGCCACCGGCGGCCACAGCGGCATTGATCGCATCGCAGGCCGCCGCCGTCGGCGCCATCGGTTTTTCCAGCATGATGTGCTTGCCGGCGTTTGCCGCACCGATGGCCATTTCGGCATGGAGGTGGTGAGGACTGGCGATGAGGATAGCGTCGACATCCTTGTCGTCTAGCAGCTCACGCCAGTCGGTGTAGCCGCGACCACCGTGTTCACTGGTGAAGCCGGCCAGGGCATCGTTATTGCCGCGGCTCGATGCGACGAGATGCAGGCCGCGCACTTCCTTGATTGCCCTTGCATGGGCCGCGCCGAAATCGCCCGCTCCGATAATGCCTATTCCAATCATCGTCCTGCCTTTTCATACGCGGCGTCGATCAGCGACATCGCCGCAACATAGTCATCGATCGAAATCGCCGGCGGCGCTTTTCGGGCCAGCCGGTCGAGCGTGTCGCTCATGCATAGCCGGTAGCGTGTCGCCGGCAATTCGATCGGCAAGTCGACGATAGCGCCATCGTCCAGCGTCGCACAGATGGCGCGGTCGCCATAGTCGATGAGGGACGCATTCTCGCTGACGATGCGCCATTCGAAGTCGCCGCCGGGGCGCATTGACGCGAAAGTGTATCCTGCCTCGACGGCGAATAACGCTCCGGCAGCGTCTTCCAGCAAAAGCAGCGCATGGTCCTCGACCGGGGCGCGGTGAATGCGATTCTCGATCGAAACGGCTTTCAGCCCAAGCCCGCCGGTTGCCAGGCTGAGCGCGGCGTCCAAGCCGTGTATGCCGAGGTTCCTCAGCGCGCCGCCGCCGCCGATCGCCGGATCGACGACCCAGGCGACGCCTTCGGCCGCATAGCGCTGCGGCGGGCCATTGACCAGCCGGAACTGGCAATGCGCGACCGCGCCGGCGCGGCCTCGGCTGCGCAGCCGTTCAAAGGCAGTGACGGCCGGCCCAAAACGGTTGGGCAGGGGAACGCTGACAAACGCCTTGTGCTGCCTCGCCAAGTCGCGCAGCGCGGCCAACGCTTCGGTGCTGCTCGCCGCCGGCTCGCGTCGCGAAGGCGCGCGCATGCTCCGCGTCCTCATCCCAAATGCCGGCAATCTCAGCGCCACACCAGTGTGCAGCGTCGAGATGCATTTCGGCGTGCCAATGGCCTGAGCCGGCTAGGACAATCTTCATTTCGTGGACGCATCCTCCGCCTTGCGGGATATCCTACAAGTCGCTATGCTACAAGTATCGACTGCTTTACAATGTGCCGTCGGGCGCAATTGCAGCGGCGCTGGGAGCAAAATGTCGGAACCCAAATCGATCTCAGAACCCAAGCCGATGTCGGAACCCAAATCCATGTCGGAACCCAAGTCGATCGAACCGCTGGCCCGACCGCCGCTGCTTCACGTCAGCGTTCAGGAGAGCCTCAGGAAATATATCCAGAGCAACAAGCTCAAGGCGGGAGATCCCTTGCCTCCGGAGACCTTCCTGGCGCAGCGGCTCGGCGTCGGCCGCAACTCGGTGCGCGAAGCGATCAAGGCGCTGGAGTCGATCGGCATTCTGGAGACGCGTCGCGGCATCGGCGTGTTCGTCAAGGAATTCTCGTTCAAGCCGTTGCTGGATAATTTGGCATATGGCTTGCAAGATTCGTTGCGCGACGTCGAGGAGCTGCGCGAGATCCGCCGCGTCCTTGAGACCGGCCTCATCGCCAAAACCATCGAGATGATCAGCGCCGAAGACATCGCCGCGCTGCGCCAGCTGACCGAAAGCATGCGGCGGCGCGCCGAGCGCCAGGAGAGCTTTGCCGAAGAGGACCAGCAATTCCATCAGCTGCTGTTCCGCTGCCAGAACAATCACATGCTGAGCGCGTTGATCGACATCTTCTGGGTGGCGTTCAACAAGGCCTCGAACTTCACCAGCCTCGATAATCCGACACCGCTGGCGACATGGCGCGACCATCACGAGATCGTCGAGGCGGTTGCCGCCAAGGACGTCGACCGGGCGCGTCAGCGCCTCGACGACCACTATAGGGGGATTCAGCAAGTCATCGCCAAAAACCGAACCACCTGACCCAACGCCGAACTAACTGACAATGCCAAGGGAGGAAAACCATGCGCATCAAGACTATAGCTCGTTATCTGGCCGTCACCGGGCTGCTGCTCGGCGGCATCGGCCTAGCCACCAGCGTCCAGGCACAGGGTGCCAAGACCATAACCGGGGGCTTCGACGTCGGCCCCGGCGGCTTTCCCAAGAACTTCAATCCGCTGGCTGCGACCGGCGGTTTTACCTGGCTCAGCACCTATTTTGAACCGCTGGTCATCTACAACGCCGAACTGACCGAACTCGAAGGCGATCTGGCCAAGGACTACAAGGTCAGCGACGACCAGCTGACCTATACGTTCAACCTTGCCCAAGAGAGCTGGCACGACGGCAAGCCGTTCACATCCAAGGACGTCAAGTTTACGCTTGAGCTCGCCAGGAACAAAGCCTCCGGCAGTTTGTTTGCCGCGCGTCTCGGCGACATCGCGTCGGTCGACGCGCCGGACGAGCGCACCGTGGTCGTCAAATTGTCGAAGCCCAACGGCTCCTTCCTGTCCATTCTCTCGCAGGTGATGATCCTGCCGGAGCACGCCCTGGCCGGGATGCCACTGGAAACGCTGGCCACAAGCACCTGGTGGTCCACCACGCCGGTCGGCACCGGCCCCTTCAAGTTCAAGCGCTATGTCAGCGATCAATATGTCGAACTGGCCGCGGATGACGACTATCGCGGTGGCAAGCCGAAGGTCGACGTGCTCATCAACCGGTATTTCGAGAGCCCGGCGGCGGCCGTTGCCGCGCTGCGCGCCGGCGAAATCCAGTTCACTTATGTCGAGCCGGACGACGCGGTATCCTTCAAAAGCGACAGCAATTTCAAGGTGATCGAGGGCGCTTCTTATGTGGTCAACTACATCGGCCTCAACCAGAAGGTCGAGCTCTTTAGGGATGTTCGCGTCCGGCAGGCGATCATGTACGCGATCGATCGCAATGCCATCATCGAGAGCCTCTATGGCGGGGCGGCCAAACCGGCCAATTGCGGCTACGTCGCACCGCATCTGCTTCCCGACGGTCTCGAGACCTATGCTTACGATCCGGCAAAGGCCAAGGCTCTGCTTGCCGAGGCGGGCTGGGACAAGGTCAACGGCGACAAGCCCATCACCTTGCTGACCTATTACGGCTCGCCGCAAGCGGCCAACGTGATGGCCGCCATCCAGTCGATGCTGGCTGAGGTCGGGATCAATGTGGTGCCGCGCGTCGTCGATACGCCGACTTATAACGGCATCGTCTACAAGGAAGGCACGCCGGACTGGAACGCGTTTCCGATGGTCTATGCCGGCCTGCAGAACGGTCCGAATCCGGCTGGCATCAGCCCGGGTCTCAACAAGTCCCAGATTCCGCCGGCAGGCTTCAACACCATGCGCATCGAGTTCGACGATCTGAGCGCTGCATTGGACGCTGCGCTCGGCCAGACCGATCCGGCCAAGATCGATCAATCCTGGCAGGAAGTCTGCAAGGTGATGAACAAGGATCTGCCCTGGGCGACATTGTGGGTGGCCAACCGCTATGGTGTCGCGTCCAACAAGCTGCGTGATTTTGTCTGGACGCCGGCGCCTGCCGGCGGTCCTTTCGCGGCTCACCCGGAACGCTGGGATATCCAGTAAAAACGCCTGGCGGGCCACTCCCGGCCCGCCTCTGCAAGGAGCGGCACGATACCGGCTCCGCTCACCATCACTACGGACAGCCAATGCTGAGTTTCATTGCCCGCCGCAGCGCTACAGGACTGTTGATGCTGGTCGCTCTGAGCGTCCTCATCTTCATCCTTCTGCGGCTGGCGCCCGGCGATCCGATCGACGCGTATATCAACCCGTCCAGCCCGATGTCTGCTTCCGACCTCGAAGTCCTGCGCGACCGGCTTGGGCTCGACCAGCCGCTTCCCGTGCAATACCTCGCCTGGCTTCGCGCTGCGCTCAGCGGCGACTTCGGCTATTCGATCCAGCGCAGCGGCGTTGCCGTGCTGCCGCTGGTCATGGAGCGCATCGGCCCAACCGCGCTCCTGATGGGCACCGGCCTGGCCATCGCCATCGTGCTCGGCATTTCCGCCGGCATCTTCAGCGCCGTCCGCCGTAACGCGCTGCCCGACATCGCACTGTCGGTGGTCTCTTTCGTCGGCATCTCCAGCCCGGCTTTTCTGACGGCGCTTCTGGGGCTGTACTTTTTCTCGGTGTTGCTGCGCTGGGCGCCATCAGGCGGCATGCAGACCGCCGGCGCACCTTTTTCCGTATCGGACGTGCTCGCGCACCTCGTGCTTCCCGCCTGCCTGCTGTCCATCGGACACGCCGCGCTGATCATGCGCTACATGCGCGCGTCGCTGCTGGAAGTGCTGAACCAGGATTATGTACGGACCGCGCGTGCCAAGGGAGTGCGCGAATTCTGGGTGATCATCAAGCACGCGACGCGCAATGCACTTTTGCCTGTTATCACCCTGATCGGGTCGACGGTCGGCATCGCGATCGGCGGCGCCATCTTCCTCGAAAGCGTGTTCAACTGGCCGGGCATGGGCCTGCTGCTGGTCAACGCCGTAGGCACGCGGGATTACCCGGTGATCATGGGCGCCACTCTGGTGATCGGCATCTGCGTCATTCTGGTCAATCTCCTGACCGATATCGTCTATGCCGTCGTCGACCCGCGCATCCAGGTGTCGTGATGACGATCACCGCGCCAGATCCGACAGTCGACCCGACAGCCGTGCCGCAAACCAAAGGACCGCTCCGCCGTGCGCTCGACCGTTTCTTTGAGAATCGTGCTGCGCGCGCCGGTCTGCTTATCGTCGTCCCCATCCTGCTGGCGGTTTCGACCCATCATTTATGGTGGCCGTTCAGCCCCAACGCCATCGATCTCAGGGCGATCAACAAGGGACCGTCCGCTGTTCATTGGCTGGGCAGCGACGGCGTCGGCCGCGACGTCATGGCCCGGCTGATGCAAGGCGGGCGGATATCGCTGCTGGTTGCGGTCTGCTCGGTCGCTATCTCGATCGTCATCGGCTTCCTCGTCGGCGCCGTCGCCAGCTTCGGCGGGCGTCTTGTCGACGGCACGGTGATGCGCTTCGTCGATCTCGCTATGACGCTGCCGCCGGTGATCTTCCTGCTCGTGCTCGCTTCGATCGCCGGCACCGGCATCGCGCCGACTATCCTGGTGATCTCGCTGCTCTCATGGCCGGTGCTGTCGCGCATGGTGCGCGCCCGGCTGCTCGAGCTGCGCGAGCGTGACTTCGTCGCCGCCGCCCGCGGCATGGGGGCGGGGCTGCCGCATCTCCTGTTCCGTCACGGCCTGCCGAACTGCATCGACATTCTTGTCGTCTACGCCACGCTGCAGATCGCCAACGCCATTCTGCTCGAAGCCGGCCTCTCCTTCCTCGGCCTCGGCATTGCACCGCCCGAAGCCAGCTGGGGCAACATGCTCAATCTCGCCCGCTCCACCGTGGTGCTCGAGCAATATCCCTGGCAATGGATGTTTCCCGGCGCCGTGCTCGTGCTCACCGTGCTGGCCATCAACTTCATCGGCGATGGCCTGCGCGATGCATTCGATCCTCGTTCCGACCTCAACTGACCTGAAGGTTTTTCAAAATGCCCCTGTTTACCGGCGTCGTGCCACCTGTCGTCACTCCGCTCAATGCCGATTTCAGTGTCGACTTCCCGTCGTTCACGCGGACGATCGAAAACCTGCTCGACGGCGGCGTTCACGGGCTCTTCGTGCTCGGCTCGACCAGCGAGGTGGTCTTCCATGATGAGGCCGGCCGCAGAGCGATCCTCGACCACGCGGTCAAGGTCAACAATGGCCGCGTTCCGATCTTCGCCGGGGTCATCGACCCGACAACCGATCGTGTCATCAACCACGCCCTAACAGCCAGATCGGCCGGCGCTGACGCAGTCGTGGTCACCGCGCCGTTCTATACCCGCACCAGCCAGCCCGAGATCGGCGATCATTTCCGCTATATCAAGGACGCGGTCGACATCCCCATCATCGCCTACGACATTCCGGTCTGCGTCCATGTCAAGCTGGAGCGTAAGACCACCGTCGCCCTTGCCAGCGAGGGCGTTATCGCGGGGATCAAGGATTCCAGCGGCGATGACGGCAATTTGCGTTATGTGCTCAAGGACATGGCCAACGATCCGAATTTTTTCGGCATGACCGGATCCGAGATCCTGGTCGACAGCGTGCTTGCCATGGGCGCGCATGGTGTTGTGCCGGGCCTCGCCAATGTCGACCCTCACGGCTACGTCAAGCTGTGGAACCTGATGCTGGCGGGTCAGCACGCCGAAGCCCGCGTGGAGCAGGAGCGGCTGTTGAAGCTGTTCGAGATCGTCTGGATTTCGCTCGGCAGGACAAGCGCCGGGTCGGCCGGCGTCGGCGCCTTTAAGACGGCGATGAAGAGCCTCGGCATCATCGCCTCCAACACCATGGCGCGGCCGCAACGCAGCTTGAACGACGAGGAGACTGCAAAGGTGGAAATTGTCCTTCGCGACGTCGGATTGCTGCGCTGACCGTGGACGCTCCGATACTCTCGATCTCAGGCCTGCGCGCGGTGTTCCGTATCGCCGGACGCGACATCGCCGCCGTGCAGGACGTCGATCTGGTGATAGGTTCGGGTGAGACGGTCGCGCTGGTCGGAGAGTCCGGATCGGGCAAATCTGTCACCAGCCTGTCGATCATCGGCCTGCTGCCGAAGAAGATCGGACACGTCGCCGAGGGCTCGATCGCGCTGCGCCGCAGGGATGGTACAGTCACCGAGCTGACCGGGCTCGACCCCGAGTCGCTGCGCAAGGTGCGCGGCAACGACATCGGCATGGTGTTCCAGGAGCCGATGACCAGCCTCAATCCGGTCTACACCATCGGCGAACAGATCGCCGAGCCGATCCGCATCCATCTCGGCAAGTCGCATCGTGATGCGGCCACTGATGCCGTGCGGCTGCTGGCTCAGGTCGGCATTCCCGACCCCGATCGGCGGGCGCGGCAATACCCGCATGAGCTGTCGGGAGGGATGCGCCAGCGCGCAACCATCGCCATGGCCTTGTCCTGCGATCCGACCTTGCTGATCGCCGACGAGCCGACCACCGCGCTCGACGTTACCATCCAGGCCCAGATTCTCGAACTGCTGGCCGAGCTGCAGGCGCAACGCGGCATGGGCATCCTCTTTGTCACGCACAATCTCGGCGTCGTTGCCGAGATCGCCGACCGGGTCGCGGTCATGTATGCCGGGCGCATCGTGGAATCGGGTCCGGTGCGCGAGGTGTTCACCCGTCCGCGCCATCCCTACACTGCCGGGCTGATGCGTTCGGTGCCACGGCTTGGCCAGGCCACCACGCTGAAGGCGGCAGGAACGCCGCTTCCGACCATCGCCGGCAATGTTCCGTCGCTGGCGATGCTGCCCAAGGGCTGCTCATTCGCGCCGCGTTGCGCCATGGCTGTCGATGCCTGCCGCGCTGCGGTACCGCCACTATTCGCGGCGACGTCGACCCAGCAAAGCCGTTGTTTGCGCTGGGAGGATCTCTGACAGTGGACGCCCTATTCCTTTCGGTCAGGAACCTGACCAAGCATTTTGCGCCGACAGCGTTCTCGCGCGGTCCCGTCGTCAGGGCGCTGGACGATATTTCCTTCGATATTGCGCGCGGTCAGGTGGTCGGCCTCGTCGGCGAATCCGGGTCGGGTAAGACCACGATCGGCCGCTCGGTGCTGCGTCTCATCGAGCCGACATCCGGCGAAATCAGCTTTGACGGCGTCGATATCACCAAGCTGAGCGCCGCCCCGCTGGCTCGCCAGCGCCGCAAGATGCAGTATATCTTCCAGGATCCGTTCGCCAGCCTGTCGCCGCGCATGACCATCGGGCAGATCCTGACCGAAGGCCTGGATATTCAGGGCATCGGCAACAGGCGCGAGCGGCGGGCGAGGGCGGAGAAGGCACTTGCTGCGGTCGAGTTGCCAGTCGATGCCTATGACCGCTACGCCCACGAATTCTCAGGCGGGCAGCGTCAGCGCATCGGCATCGCCCGCGCGCTTACGCTCGAACCCGAATTCATCGTCGCCGACGAACCGGTCTCTGCCCTCGATGTCTCCATTCAGGCGCAAATCATAAATCTTCTGCGCGACCTGCAGGTCCGGCTCGGTCTGACCATGCTGTTCATTTCGCATGACCTGGCCGTCGTCGAATACATCTGCGACACGGTGATCGTTCTCTATCTCGGCCGCATCATGGAAGTTGCGCCGGCGGCCGCGCTCTACGGACGGCCGCAGCACCCCTATACGCGCGCGCTGCTTTCGGCCATTCCGTCGCTCGACCCACTGGCCAGGCAAGGCCGGCAGGTGCTGAAGGGCGACATTCCAAGCCCTGCAAATCCGCCAACCGGGTGTGTTTTCCGAACCCGTTGCCCGGTTGCTCTGGACGCCTGTGCCGGCATCGTCCCGCCGCTGAGGGCAACGTCCGATGGCCATCTGAAGGCCTGCATTCGCGACGACATCGCCTAGCACTCACTCGTTTGCCGCGTGCGCGGCAATTGAGCTACTTGTCTTTCCAGAAATCGGCCTGGAGTTGCGCCGCTTCATCGGCAAGCAGCGGGCCGACGACTTCAGTCGGACGCTGCCCAGCGTCGAAGACGATAGTGCAGGGCAGGTCGAGTGTGGGATTCTCGACGTGTGCACCCGTCAGTGCCTTCATGTCATGCTCAGCCAGCCCGAACACGACACGTCCGATACCCGCCCAATAGATTGTCCCGGAGCACATCGCGCAAGGTTCGGCCGAAGTGTAGAGTGTGCAGGAGGCCAGCTTTTCGAGACTGAAATTCATCCCTGCCCACGATGCCAGCAGTCTTTCGGCATGAGCGGTTCGGTCGCCGCCTCCGGATTTGTAACCGTTGAGTTGCTCGCGCAACACATTGCCGTCTTTGTCAGCGAGGAGCGAACCAAAGGGATGTTCGCCAGCATCGCGTGCCTTGCGCGCGACATCCAACGCCTGACGGAGCAGGCGCTCATCATAGGGGCGTTGTGGCATCGGCAGATCCTCCGGCAGCGCCGTTTGATCATAGTGCCGAACAATCCGCCGACTCAAGTCGGCAGATTCAGCTCGGCGATGAGTGGCGGAACAGCGTCGCCGCTGCTCTGTTCTTTGTTCTGTCAGCCATTGTCCCGATCTCGGACGGGCCAGATCAGAATGTTCTCATCATTCCTCATCATCCTGCCGCGGCCCGAATCAAAATCGCACGGGGTTGATCCGTTCGAGCTTGACGTTCGGCTATTCAAAGGGTGACTGCGGTAGGATGAAATCCGGGCCGCAGAAGCGTCCGCGACGCGGGGTTGGCATCGGCAAGGCGGCTCGCGCTAAGCCCGGATGAGAACTATTGAGCTTGCGTAAGCCATTTGGGTCTGGGCACAGCCTGCAACAGGCTTTGCGTATAGTCGTGGCGAGGCGCCCCGAACAGCGCCGAGGTTTGGCCTTCCTCGACAATCTTTCCATCTTTCATGACCATGATCCGGTCCGCGAAATGGCGCACGATCGGCAGGTCGTGTGTGATGAAAACATAGGAGAGGCTGAGCCTGGTCCTAAGGTCGGCCAGAAGGTCGATCACCTGCGCTTGTATAGAGACGTCGAGCGCCGAAACCGCCTCGTCGCAGACGATCAGTTCCGGCTCGCTCGCAAGCGCGCGTGCAATCGCGATGCGCTGTCGCTGGCCGCCGGAAAACTGGTGCGGGTAGCGGTCGGCATGCTCCGGCAACAGCCCGACCAATTCCAGGAGCTCTGCCACTCGAACTTTCCACCTGTTCTTCGGCAGAATATCGCGGTGGATCACCCAGGGTTCGGAAACGATCGAATAAACGCGCATGCGCGGATTCATCGATCCGTACGGATCCTGGAAGACCATCTGGACCTTGCGCCGAAACGCCATAAGGCGCTTCCCGTTCATTTCGAAGATGTTCTCACCGGCAAACACAGCCTTGCCGGCGCTTGGCTCGTTCAGCCCCAACAGCATGCGTGCGACGCTCGATTTGCCGGAGCCGGACTCGCCGACAATGCCGAGCGTTTCGCCTCTCCTGACTTCGAAGCTTATGTCATCCACCGCCTTGAACGTCCGCTTGCTGCCGAAAGCTCCGGAAGCAAGCACATAGTGTTTGGTGAGATGTTCCACCTTGAGCAGCGTTTCGCCGGCGATCGTCGTCGAACGCTTGTTCGGCGCCTCCGCTGCGTTGCCGTGGGACAGGGCAGAGATGAGCCGGCGCGTATAGGGGTGCTGCGGATTGCTGAAGACCTCCTTGGCGATGCCTGTCTCCACTACCTTGCCGCCGTTCATGACGATAATCCGGTCGGCCATGGACGCGGCGACTTCGAGGTCATGGGTGATCATGATCAACGCCATGCCGGTCTCGCGCTGGAGGTCGCGCAGCAGATCGAGGATCTGCGCTTGCACGCTGACGTCCAGAGCGGTCGTCGGCTCATCGGCGATCAGGATGTCCGGTTTCAACGCGATCGCCATGGCGATCATCACGCGCTGGCGTTGTCCGCCCGAGAACTGATGCGGATAGAAATCGACTCGGTTTTCCGGCTCTGGAATGCCCACGCGCCGAAGCAGTTCTATCGTCTTGGCGCGTGCGTCCTTGCCGCTTCCCGCGTCGTGGCTCTCATAGACCTCTCCGATCTGGCGCCCCACCGTGTAGACGGGGTTCAGGTAGGCAAGCGGATCCTGAAAGATCATCGCAATCCCGCGGCCGTTGATGTTTCTGCGCGCTTCCGAGCCGAGGCCCGAGAGCTCGACGCCGTCGAAGAGGCAGGAGCCGGCCACGATATCGCCTGGCGGACAGTCGACGAGATCCATCACCGTGCTGGTGCTGACGCTTTTTCCCGAACCGCTTTCGCCGAGGATCACCAGTGTTTCGCCACGGCTGACGTGGAAAGAGACGTCGTCGACGGCGCGTACCGGCTCCTCGTCCGAAAGGAAATCGACGGTCAGGCCCTCGACTTTGAGAATGGTCGCGTTGCTCATCGGGCAGCTTTTCGCAATGTCTGAAGACGCCAGCGCTGTTGTGGATCGGCGACGGTGCGCGCCCAGTTCGAGAGGATGTTGAGCGACAGCGTCGTCAGCATGATTGCAAGACCCGGCCAGAATGCGATCCACCAGGCGGTGGCGAGATAGCCGCGGCCGTTTGCCACCATTGCGCCCCAGGTGAAGTCGGGTGGCTGAATGCCGAGGCCAAGGAAACTCAGCGCCGATTCCGATAGAATGACGGTCGCGAAATCAATGGCGGAAATCGTCACCAATGTCGGCAGGACGAGGGGTGCGATATGCCGGACGATGATCCGGGCCGGCTTCGCGCCCATGGCGCGCGCCGCGCTGACAAACATGCGCTCGCGCAACTCCAGCACCTCTGCGCGGGCTGTTCTGAGGTAGATCGGCATGCGCGTGACGGCGAGAACGATCACCAGGTTGGTGATGCTCGGGCCCAGCGTGTAGAGCACGATGAGCGCCAGCAGCAGCGAGGGAAAGCTCATGACGACATCGGCCAGGCGCAGAATGAGATGGCTGTACCAGCGCTCCGAATAACCAGCTATCAGGCCGAGTGTTCCACCAACCAGCATCGATGCGAATACCGCCGCCGCGGCAATGCCGAACGTGTTCTGCGCGCCGACAATCAGCCTGGCCAGGATGGGCCGGCCAAGGGTGTCGGCGCCGAGAACATAGATCCAGCCGCTAGCCAGCGAGAAGGGAGCGAGATTGCGCTGGCGCAGCCCCAGCCGCGAAGCGGCGTCGCCCACCAGCCACGGGCCGAGGACCGCCGCGAGCACGACGACCGTCAGGAAGATAGCCGCTGCGAGCGCAAGCTTGTCGCGCTTCAAATAGGCGAGAAGCACGCTGCCTGGAACGGCCACCGGCTTGGTGTCGGGGGTGATGATCGTCATGGCTTAGTACCGGATGCGCGGATCGAGAACCGCATAAAGCAGATCGATCGCGATGTTCAGGATGAAGATAGCGGTAGCCGTCACCAGAATGGTCGACTGGACGACGGCAAAATCGCGCTGGATGATCGAGTCGATCATCAGCTTGCCGATGCCTGGCCAGCCGAATATCGACTCCACGACGACGGCGCCGTTGACGAGACTGGTCGCCAGGTCGCCGGCGACCGTGACGACGGGCAGCAGCGAGTTGCGAAGCGCATGCCCGAAGATGATCTTCTGAAGAGGCAGGCCCTTGGCCCTTGCGGTCTTGATGTATGGAGAGGCAAGCGCCGACAGCATCGTTCCGCGCACGACCTGCACAAGGAGACCGAAGGGGCGAAGCATCAGCACGAACGTCGGCATGATCCAATGGGCCCAGGTTCCGGTGCCGGATGTCGGCAAAAGCCCGAGCCCGACAGCGAAGACAAGAATACCGACGATGGCGACCCAGAAATCCGGTGCGCTTGCGCCGGCCAGCGAGATGAGGCTGGCAATACGGTCGAACATGCTGCCCGGCCGCGCGGCCGCAAGAGAGCCGACAAGGATAGCCAGAGCGGTCGACAGCGTCATCGCGACGGCGGCAAGCTTCAGCGTTTCCGGGAACGCCTCAAGCGCGACCTGCATCGCCGAGCGGTTCTGGCGTAGCGATTCACCGAAATCCAGCTGCAGCAGATCGCGCAAATATTCCAGAAACTGCCAATAGATCGGCTGATCGAGGCCGTTCAACCGCGCGAACGCGGCCCGAGCTTCCGCAGTCGAGTCCAGAGGCAGGTACAAGGCGGAAGGATCGCCGGTAAGCCGTGTCAGGAAAAAGACCAGCGTCAACAGACCTATGACCGACAGGATGCTGTGGAACGCCCGGCGTCCAAGATAGGTGATCATTTGGGATGCCCTTGGACGGATATCGACGGAGACAACGGGTCAGGGACGCAGGACCACGATTGGACCCGGCGCCCCCGTATCACTCAGTCTTTTTTGATAGCGATATTGGCCAGCGGTATTTCGCTGTTGGTGGTGATATCGGGCTTCCATTCCAGCCTGGTGCCAACGCGGGTATAGCCGATCATGTGGAACATCGGGATGTCCGCCACCACTTCCTTGCGGGTCTTGCCGAAGATGGCCTTGAAGCTGTTCGTGCGGGCTTCGCCGGTCGCAGCCAGCGCCTCGTCTATCTCCTTGTCGAATGCCGGATCAGCCACGGTCGAGTAGCTGCCGCTCGATCGGTAGAAGATCGGAATTGTGAAGGCCGCATCGCCCTTGTTATTGTCGTGCATCATCTGCAGGAGATTGGGGCCGCGCTCCGGCGGGAAAGGCTTTTGCAGATAGCGCAGCCAGTCGGCGACATCGAGCATGGTAAGCTTGACGTTGAGGCCGGCGTCCTGCCACATCGTCATCATGGCCTCCATCGCTTCCGCGCCGTTTGGATAGATGCCGTTTCGCCCGATGAGCTTGATCTCGGTATCGACCGCGACACCCGCCGCGCGCGCCTCCTCGATGAGCTTTTTCGCCTCTTCCGGATCATACGGCCATGGCTCGAGTGCATCGTCATGGCCGTTGATGCCGGAGACGACCATCTGCGACGCACGTTTGGCATCGTCGCCGAACAGCTGGGCAAGGCCTTCCCAGTCGATCGCGAGATTGAGCGCCTTACGGACGCGTAGGTCATCGAGCGGCGGTTCGGTGGCATCGATACGGATCGCGGTTGTTTCGGAGTTCAGGTAGGCGAAATCCGTCTCCGGATTGCTGGCGTCCTGGATGGCAATCGACGGCGTCAGGTCGGCTTCCCCGGTTTCCACCATGGCCGCTCGAATCGAGGATTCGGGCCGCCAGACATAAGTTGCCTTCGTAATCTCCGGCTTCTTGCCCCAATAGCCGTCGAACGCGTCCAGCACCACGGTTTGCGGAGAAAAGGTCGACAGCGTGAACGGGCCGGTCCCGACCGGATCGTTCACCGCCTGGTCGACCGGCGTCTTCGGCGAGACGATCATGACCACGCTCAGCAGCGTTGGCATGATGGGCTCGGGCCTGTCCGACTTTATTTCGACGGTCAGCTTGTCGACCGGCGTCAGCGTCAGTTTGGCATCGCCGAATTTCGCAATGTTGCTGCAGGTAAGCTTGCCGCTGATCATCCTGTTGATGGAGAAGACGACCGCATCCGCATTGAGTTCGGTTCCGTCCTGGAATTTGACGCCCTCGCGCAGCTTGATCAGCCAGGTGGTCGGGTCCATGCTGGTCCACTCGGTCGCCAGTTTCGGCTGGGGCTGTCCACTGTTCGGATCGATGACGGTCAACGATTCAACCACGTTTTGGCTGAGTATCTGGCCGACATTGGTGATGATGGTGCCGCAGGGCTCCAGATTGGCCGGCTGCTCCGGCAGGACGATACGGATCTCCTGCGCCGCTTCTTGTGCGATAGCCGATGGAACGGCGGCAGCGGTCATCAATACGACAGCTGCAATCGTATGAACGCTTCTATTCATGTCTCTCCTCCCTTGGTCTTCCGTTTTGGGATCTTCCGTTTTGGCTGTCGGGCGGCGGACGAACCTCCTCGTCGCGTTCGTCCGCAATGTGCCGATCTCCCGGCGACTAGGCGGCGATCTTCTCGATCAGTCCGCGCAGCATGTCTTTCTCCTGCGGCTTCAGATCCGTCAGCGGCGGACGAAGCGGGCCGGGTGTCCGTCCGATGAGTTCGACGCCGGCCTTGATGATCGACACCGGATAGCCTTGCTCGCGATCGCGCAAAGCCGCGAAGGGGAAGAAGAAGCTGTGCAGGATTTCTTCCATGGCAGCGCGATCACCTGTCCGCATCGCCCTGTAGAACCGCTGTGCCAATTCCGGCACAAAATTGAACACCGCAGAGGAATAAGTCGTCACGCCGGCGCCGTTGAAGCCCTCGGCAAAGAGCTCATGCGTGGGCATGCCACCGATGTAGCAGAGCCGATCGCCGAGCTTTGCGGTGACGTGGCGGACAAGATCGATCTTGCCTGTGCCGTCCTTGAAGCCGATGAGGTTTGGGGACGCGTCAGCAAGGCGAGCAACCGTGTCGGCATTGGCGACCGAGTTCGCACGGTTGTAGATGATGACGCCGAGGCCGGTGGATTCGCACACGGCTTTGACATGCCGGAATATCCCCTCTTGCGAGGCCTCCATTAGATAATGAGGCAGAAGCAATAGACCGTCGGCTCCCGCAGCCTCGGCGCGGCGCGCAATTTCCGTGGCCAGCGCCGTGCCGTAGCCGCAGCCGGCGATGATCGGCACGTCTCCCGAGGCATCCTTGGCCGCCCGGGTAACATCGGCGACCTCTTCCGACAGGGAGAAGAATTCACCCGTGCCGCCGGCCGCGAACAGGGCAGCGGCGCCGAACTCCGAGAGCCATGCCACATGCGCGCGATAGCTTTCGAGATTGAGGCTGAAATCCTCGTTGAAATGTGTGACCGGAAACGACAGCAGCCCTGAAGCGACACGCAACTTGATTTCATCTGGCGACAAAGGAACTCATCCCACAAATTAATATGATGTAATTTGTATTCATATGATGAGTATTGGGGCGAGTCAACCGCCGGTCTTGTCCTGGTTTGTCGAGCGCCGAACGGTCAGGGCGCGATAGCGCTTTATCCCCGTCACCAGGTGGCGGCGCATCGCCTCACGCGCCTTTTCCGGGTCGCGGGCGAGAATCGCATCCGCGATTTCCCTGTGCTCCTCCAGAATCGGATGGTCGCGATTGGGCAAGGGATCGACGCCGCCCATCATTGTCTTGAACTTCACCCGCGGGATCATCCGCCGGCCGATATGTTCGAGGAATGCCTTGAACCTGGCGTTGTTCGTTGCGGTGGCAATCGCCAGGTGGAACTGGAAGTCCGCCTCGTCGGTGGGTTGCCCTTGCGCCATGAGATCGGCGAACCTTTCGACCTGAGCCTCGATTTCGGCCTCCTGCGCCGGCGAACAGCGGGCTGCGGCAAGGCCGGCTGCCTCAACTTCAATGCCGATGCGCAGCTCGAGTTCTTCGATGATGTCCGAGATCTTGTTCGTTTCGTCGGTGAAGAGCTTCAATCCCTCGTCGACGGGTTTCGGGCCCAGGACGAAGACGCCGGCGCCTTGCCGCGATTCCACCAGCCCGTCGGCGCGAAGGGCGGCAATGGCCTCCCGGACCACAGTGCGGCTGAACCCGAACCGGTCAATCAGCGCGGGTTCCGTCGGCAATTTGTCGCCAGGCGCATAAAAGCCGGCTTCGATCTGACCGCGCAGTGCATCCGCAACCTGAGAAACGAACGACCTGCGGGACGTTCGATGTTCGGCCTGCTGCATGAGTCCTCCAACTTTTGCCGGTCCATGAGGATCCATACTCCCAGTGCGGGCTAAAGGCGAGGTCATCATATGAAATTTTCATCCAAGGTCGAATGCGCTTAGGTCATCGTATGGCTTCTGCGCTCCGCGTGTCGGCCGTCAAGTCGTCTAGCTCGTTTTCTTTGACAACTTTGCTGATGCGGCCACGGCGATCAGCGAATCCACGGCGTGGCGGCGTTTAGGCTGCGGCCGTCGGCAGGTGATCGCGGATCCACCTGACGATCTGCCCCGCGGTCATGGCACCCGATGTGCGCGCAACCTCCTGTCCGCCATGGAAGAGGATCATCGTCGGGATGCTGCGAATGCCGAGCCTGGCTGCAACGGCCTGCTCATTGTCGGAATTGAGCTTGATCAGGCGAACATGCGGCTCCAGTTCGTTTGCTGCCGCTTCATATGCCGGCGCCATCATCTTGCAGGGGCCGCACCACGGTGCCCAGATGTCGACGACAACGGGGAGGCTGCTTCGTCGGACCTGGCGATCAAAGCTCTGTGCATCGACGTCTTCCGGGTGACCCGAGAACAGCTTGGAGCCGCACTTTCCGCATTTCGCGTCCCCGGCATTGCGTGCCGGCGGCAGGCGATTGACCCCGCCGCATTTGCCGCAAACCACCAGATTGCCCTGCGTCATGCCCATTCACCCATCTTTATGCGCGTCCCCATCACGATGCTGTCTTGAGGGGAGCATCCTGCGCAGAAGCGGCCGCGTCCGAAACGCTCGCCAGCTCTGCGGCGATGTCGGCGAGCTTTCGATCGGCCTCGACCTTGCGCCACGCCGACGGAGTGGCGTTTCGTTGCAATTGCCGCGACAAGATATCGACAGTGGCGTCGGAAGGGCCGCCGCTGCGCTCGCTCACCCGTCGCCAAAGAACGAGCGGATCCGCCTCCAGCCAGAATCCGACGAAAGCAACGTCTCTGCCATTTGCCGCCTTCTCAATGCGGTTGCGATCGGCCGGCCGGTCGAAGACGGCATCGGCGATCACCGAACCGCCTTCAGAAAGAATCAGGTCGGCGCGCCATGCCATTTCGCGGTAGACGCGGTCCGACACATCAGGCCGATAAGCCCTGTCCGGCAACTTCGTTTCGGCCGGCACCCCATGCATGGCTTTGCGGATGCGGTCGCTCTCGATAATGCGGGCACCAGGCGGCGCGCCGACATGTGCGGCGAGTGCCTCGGCAACGGCCGTCTTGCCCGAACCACTCAAGCCGCCGATGGCGATCAGGCGAGGAGGTCTTGCCTCGAGAAGTGTTCGGGCAAGCTCGAGATAGGATCTGGCTTCGGCAATCAGCACGCCGGAATCGGCACTGCCTTCCTCGATCTGGGTTGCGGTGACATGCGCGCGCACTGCGGCCCGCACTGCCATGAAAAACGGCAGGAGGATGAAGCCGTCCTCGTCGTCTGCTTCGTCGAGGTAGCGGTTCATCACCAGGTTGGCGAGTTCCGGAAAGCCGCGGTGCCAAAGATCCATCAGCAGGAAAGCCAGGTCGTAAAGCACATCGATGCTGGCGATCTGGTCATTGAATTCGATGCAATCGAACAGACGGGGCTCTCCGTCGAAGAAACAGATGTTGCGCAGATGCAGGTCGCCATGGCATCGCCGGATCTTGCCTGCGGCTTCCCGCCGGTCGAGCAGTTCGCAATGACGGGCGAGGGCGGTGCGGAAATTCCCGGTGAATGCCTTGATCTCGGCTTCTTCGAAAACATGGCTGGTGGCAAAACCGGCTTCGTTGATGGCGAGCACGCCTGCCAGATTCGAGGATCCGCTGCCCCTGTGGATCTCCGGCGCGCCGCGATGATAGCGCACGATCATGCGCGCGACCGCCGTCATCAGCGCAGGCGTCAGTTCGCCGCCGACTGCCATTCGATCGAGGAGCTTCGATTGATCGAAGCGGACCATCTCGACCGCAGCATCGACCAGTTCGCCGCTCCCGTCGAAGGCGAGCTTGCCGTCGGCCTCTCGCGTGATGCGCCGCACACCCAGATAAAGGCCGGGCGCGGTCTTGGAGTTAAGCTCCACCTCCTTCTCGCAAGCGGCGAGCCGCAGCACCGGGGTCGAGAAGTCGACATAGGGCAGCTTGACAGCTCGCTTGATCTTGTAGGCGCGCTGGCCAACCAGGAAGATACGCGAGATATGGGTTTCGATCGCCTCGACCGGCCCAGTCTCGCCATATGCGGCAGGGTCCATCAACATCGCGACCACGGATTCCTGATCTTCGACGATCATCGGATGCCTCCTTGTTAGTATCCACCCTGGAATCCGACGGGCGTGGTCGCTGAAATTCCGCGCCATCGGGCCCTTCCTGCTGCAGCGTCTGGATATAACCAGCCAAGTCACGGATGCGTTCCGTGGTGATGCTTCTCCGGTGTTCGGACGGTATTTCTTAACGTCGTCCGGAAGAAAGCTGGTGACCCACACAGGCATGTCGCAGCCGCCATGTTCCGGCACAACGTAGCAGCCTGAAGCCTTCGGCGTCGGCACGTGGGCACGTTGAAACGGATCAAATGATGCACGGCGACGTTCTTGTCTCAGCGCTAGGAACGCGCCGCGCCGTCTCGCTGTTGTTACAACGACGATTGGGCTTTGGCGCAAGATCGGGAGCAGCAACCATGGCGTTCAGGACGATACTTACCGTCACGGGACCGAACAAGGGTGACGAGGACCTCAAGCTCGTCGCCGACCTGTGCAGCGAAATCGGCGCCCACCTTGCTGTTCTGATCGTTGCCATTGCTGCGCCGCCACCTGTCGGAGAGTATGCCGCGGTCGTTTCAGAATCCTGGCTCGGCGAGCGTCAGGCCGACGAGAATCTGTTGAAGAAGCGAGCCGCCGCCGTGTCGGCTTTTCTGGCCGGCAGGGTGCTTTCGGCCGATGTCTCCAGCGAATATCCGGAAGCCGGCTGGGTCGACGACACCATCGGCCGCCGTGCCCGCTACGCCGACATTACGGTTATTGGACCGGAGTTGCTTGCCAATGAAACGCTGAAAAGCAAAGCGATCGAAGGCGCGTTGTTTTCTTCGGGAAAGCCTTTGCTGCTCATCCCCGAGGGGTCGCGACCGACACTGAAGCCGAAACGCGTGCTGATTGCATGGGACGCGCGTCTGGAGTCATCGCGTGCCGTCCGCGAGTCTCTCGACATGCTGCCAGGTGCCGATGAGCTGCACCTTGTCATGGTCGATCCGGTGGAGGACGAATACCGCCACGGGGCGGAACCCGGAGCCGACGCCGCTGCCTATCTCGCGCGGCATGGCGTGAATGTCACGGTCGACCGGCTGCCCAGCTTGGATCATTCAGTCGCCGACGTGCTTCGCCAGCACGCGGTCGACATCGCCGCCGACCTGATGGTGATGGGGGCCTATGGTCATTCCCGGTTGCGCGAGCGCATCTTCGGTGGCGTCACCGTCTCGATGCTTGAAGACCCGTCGATGCCGATCCTTATGGCGCGTTAACCGCTGCTGCTGTCGCGGCCGTCGGTCAGTCCGCCGACCAGAGGCAGGCGCTTTCCGGAAGCGCTAAGTGTTTTCTGTAAGCCGCAGATCACGATCACGCTGCTCGAGATCCCGCCCGCGGTTATTAACGCGTTACCCCAACGGAAATACCACCTCAACCTCGTAGAAAGCGATGAGCCCGGCCAATGCCATTAGGAGAACAAGCACGCTTGCGCCGAGTAATAACTCGAACTTGTTTCCGTCGATGCGCATGGGAACGCCAATGGTTGACAAGTTACTAACTTCTATGTGACACTTTTATGACAATTGCAAGTGTGGAAAAGAAAGCCCCGCTTCTGTTCAGCCAATGGAGACCGATACTCGCCCTAGTTGCCGTATTATCTCTGCTGATTCTTTGTGTAAGTTTTGTACAAGATTTAAGCCTGTACGCTGGAGAGGAGCCGGACCTTTCGACAAAAATATGGCTCCTTGATGTGGATGTGGAACGGAGCGCGTTCACTTGGGTCTCCGTGCTGGCGCTTTTTTTCTGCAGCGGTCTTCTATTTCAGTGCGGAGACGATGCGGCGGGCCGTAGCAGCCAGTTCACTTGGCATTGGTATTTCCTAGGCTTCCTGTTCCTGCTTCTTTGTTTCGATGAATTCACTGGCCTTCATGAGAAGCTATCCGCTGCGTTGGCTGCTAGGTCAACCAATACGGGCCTGCTGTATTTTGCATGGGCGGCGCCGGCAGGCATCCTTAGCTTGGTCGGGCTAGCTGTCTTTGTTCCATTCATCCGCTCTTTCCCGACATCACTCGCCGCGCTGTTGGCGGTTTCGGCCGCGCTGTTTCTTGGCGGAGCGGTGGGGCTTGAAATGGTCGGCGGCAGCGTTGCAGAGGCGGAAGGCACGGAATCCTTGCGCTATCGCATGCTGGCGAACATCGAAGAAGGTCTCGAACTTGCCGGGACACTGACCTTTATTTACGCACTACTCTCATACCGTGAGATAACATCACGCACGCGCTGACCTCATCGCTGCGCCAGAGCAAGGTATGTCCTGGTCGAGAAGAAAAGCGGCGGCCAACCGAACGGCAATTGCGCCTTGCAGCCTTTCAATCTGAAGGTTCGCGATGCCCCAGTTCACAATACGCCATCTATGTCCCAGGCGAGGACATGGCAAAGCTTCAGGGGTGCTACTTCCTGTCCTGCCAATAAGGTTCCAGGTGGGTAGCACTTTTCGGGAAAAAGCTAAGTGCTTGTTTTTTCTGGTCGGAGTGGCAGGATTTGAACCTGCGACCCCATCGTCCCGAACGATGTGCGCTACCAGGCTGCGCTACACTCCGTGACCAGACCGCGGGCTTATAGCCGCCGCACTTCGTTCCTGCAAGCGCCAATGGCAGCGCCTCTGTCGCATTTCTTCCGCTTTCGCCCTAACGTCATACAGCTTTCAGTTTGCTGGGGGATAAACACGGCTTAAAGGCTCGTGTTATAGGCATCGGCCACCTGCGTTGAAACCACTCTGATTCCAGCCGCTTGGAGTTCCTGTCTTGCCCCTGAAGATCGTTAGCGAAGCCCGTCCCAACACTTTTGAGTTTGAAACCTCGGCGCTGATCAAGGCGTCCGGCTTTCGTGAGTACGATGCGCGCTGGTGGTTCGGCCATCCGGGCTCTGCGGAGCCGCCTGAGCTCAACCTGATTGGTGTTCAGGCGCTGGGCATGGGGCTCGGCACGCTGATCCGGCGCCTGGGCGCCGGGCCGGACATCGTGACCGGTCATGATTTCCGCTCCTATTCGCTGGCAATCAAGCTGGCGCTGGTTTCCGGGCTGATGGCCGCCGGCGCGCGAGTCAGGGATATCGGGCTGGCGCTGTCGCCGATGGCTTATTTCGCCCAGTTCGCGCTCGATACGCCGTCCGTCGCCATGGTCACCGCTTCTCACAACGAGAACGGCTGGAGCGGCGTCAAGATGGGGGCAGCGCGTCCGCTGACCTTCGGTCCGGAGGAAATGAGCGCATTGAAGACGATCGTGCTTGCCGGCGACTTCGATCTTATCGGCGGCGGCTCGTACGACTTCGTTGCGGATTTTCGCAAAACCTATCTGGACGACCTGACCCGGGACAAGCGCATATCGAGAAAGCTCAAGGTGGTCGCCGCCTGCGGCAACGGCACCGCCGGCGCCTTTGCACCTGAAGCGCTGGAACGGATCGGCTGCGAGGTGATTCCGCTCGATGTCGAGCTCGACCATACATTTCCGAACTACAATCCCAATCCCGAAGACATGAGGATGCTGCACGCGATCCGCGACAAGGTGCTGGAAACGGGAGCCGACGTCGGGCTTGGCTTCGACGGCGATGGCGACCGCTGCGGCGTGGTCGACAATGAAGGCAACGAGATTTTCGCCGACAAGGTCGGCGTCATGCTCGCCCGCGACATTGCGCGACTGCATCCGGGCTCGACCTTCGTCGTCGACGTCAAGTCGACCGGATTGTTCAACACCGACGCCGCGTTGCGCGCCGATGGCGCCGTCACCGATTATTGGAAGACCGGCCACTCCTACATAAAACGGCGCGTGGCCGAACTTGGCGCCATCGCCGGGTTCGAGAAATCCGGTCATTTCTTCTTCAATCCGCCGATCGGGCGTGGCTATGACGATGGTCTTATCACGGCCGTCGCCATATGCCAGATGCTGGATCGCAGCCCGGCCAGCAGCATGGCCGATCTCTATCGCGCCCTGCCGCTGACCTTCGGCACGCCGACCATGTCGCCGCACTGCGCCGACGAGTTGAAATACGGCGTGGTCGAGCGGGTCGTTTCCGACTTTCAGGCAATGAAGCAGGACGGCACTGTCTTCGCCGGCCAGAAGATCGCCGAGTTGATCACCGTCAACGGCGTTCGCGTCGTTGCCGAGGACGGCACCTGGGGCCTGGTGCGGGCGTCGTCGAACAAGCCGGAGCTTGTCGTCGTGGTAGAGAGCCCGGTCTCGTCGGAGCGGCGCCGGGAGATGTTCGAAGCTGTCGATGCGGTGCTGCGCCGCAGCCCTGAGGTCGGCGCCTACAACCAGACTTTTTAGGTTCTCTCATTTCAACGCGGCGCGAGAAGGCCACGATGGGGAAGCGGACCAAGTGTTTCCCGTTGCAGCTGGTCCGCTCCCCAGGTTTTCATCGGCCGATGATGTCTACAGGACCTCAGGCAGCGGAATAAGCCCGCTCAAGCGCACGCCAGTCGAACTCCCGCGCCCAGTCGGCAAAACTGTGCCAGCGGACCTCCGGGAAATCTCGGTGCAAAGCCGCGATATCGACGTCGTAGCCGACGCGGTCGAACCACTCGAACATCAGCGCTACGTCCTCGCTTTGCTGGCGGGCCACGGCGATCGGAATTTCCTGATAGTTAATCGGGCGGCCGATGGCCTGCGAAAGGATATTGGCCTGGTCTTCGCCGGACAACTCGTCTCCGGCGAAATCGAAACGCTTGCCGAACACGCGCTCGCGCCGCTCGACCAGGGTGGCAACAAAGGCGCCGATGTCCGCCAGGGCGACCAGCTGGAGGGGGCGCTTGGCGGGCACCGCGAAAGCATGCGTGCCCTGACTGAGCGCGCCGATCGACCACGGCGCGACGAAATTCTCCATGAAGGCGACCGGGGCGCTGATCGTATACGGAATGCCGAGCCGTTCGACATGCTGCTCGACGAGATATTTGCTTTCGAAATGCGGGATGCCGGTTTTCTTGTTGGCGTCGGCAACGGACGAATAGATCAGATGCCCGACGCCGGCAGCCTTGGCGGCATCGGCAGCCAGAATCCCCTGGCGGGTCTCCTCTTCCATCCCGGCCTCGTAGCTGTTGCCCATCAAGAACATGGTATCGACGTCTTTTGCTGCCTTCACAACGGAGGCCGTAGCGCCGAGATCGGCGGCCACGAGCTCGGCGCCTGCCGCCGCCAATTGCCGCGCGGCATCGCTGTCCGGCTTGCGCGTTAGTGCCTTGACGCGATGTCCTCTCGACAGCAAGGCAAGCGCAACCGCGCCGCCCTGCTGGCCTGTGGCGCCGGTAACCAGAACGCTTCGTTTGGTGGTCATGTGTTTGCTCCTTCTTTTTTCCGATGGAGCAAAATTAGGGTTTGTCACATTGATGCATAATTGCCTATAATTGGAAAACTTTGTCCCATGCATGGATACAATGCTCGATCTCAACGATATCGTGGTGTTCGCTCGCGTCGTCGAAGCTGGCAGCTTCACCGCTGCCGCGCGGCTGCTTGCCATGCCCAAGACGACGGTCAGTCGACGCGTTGCCGCGCTCGAGCGTGAGGTTGGGGTCCGCCTGCTGCAGCGCACGACGCGCAGCCTCAACGTGACGGATGCCGGCCGTCTCTATTACGAGCAGAGCAGCCAGGCGCTGCGGACGATCGAGGACGCAAATTTGCGCCTCGCCGAAGCAAGGGCGGAGCCATCGGGCACGATCCGCGTTTCGGCTCCTGTCGGCTTCGGCGGCTATTTCCTCACCCAGGCGGTGGTCGACTTTCTGGCAATGTATCCGAAAACCAAGGTCGAGCTCCGCCTGACAGACGACAAGCTCAACCTGGTCGAGGACGGCATAGATCTCGCCTTCCGAACCGGCGTTCTTCAGGATTCGACGCTGATTGCGCGCAAACTCGGCTCCACGCACAGGCTGCTCTGCGCCAGCCCGGACTATCTCGCGCGCCACAGGGTACCGGAGCGCCTGGCGGATATCGCGCACCACCAATGCGTCATCGCAGGCCCTTCGACCTCGGGCGCCCATTGGGTGCTGGACGGGCCACACGGTCAGGAAACGGTTGCGGTGGCCGGGCGCTTCGCCGCTAATGAAATGCAGGCGGTCGTTGCGGCCACGCTCGCAGGCTTCGGCATCGCCCAATTGCCGCATAGCATCGCCGAACCCCTCATCAATGGGGGGCGGCTGAGCCGCGTTCTCCGGGACTACACGACGCCGGTCGGCGGGCTGCATGTCCTATATCCGAGCAGCCGGCATCTTTCGCCCCTCGTCAAGACATTCATCGAGCTTGCATCCGATCGGATTTCCGGTCGGGCGAATACAGCGGCTGACCAGCAGTAGCCGCGAGCCTCAATAGGGGCTCGCCACGTCGCCGGTCTCGACATAGACCGACTTCAACTGCGAATACAGCGCCAGTGCGGCAAGCGAGTTTTCCCGCCCGATTCCCGACTGCTTGAAGCCGCCGAAGGGAATTTCGACCGGCGTCAGATTATAGGCGTTGATCCAGCAGGTGCCTGCCTGCAGCTCGGCGATAACGCGGTGGGCGCGCGGCAGGTCGCGCGTGAACACGCCGGCGGCAAGGCCGAATTCGGTATCGTTGGCGCGGTCGATCACCTCGTCCTCATCGTCGAATTTCAGCACGCTCATGACAGGCCCGAAAATCTCCTCGCGCGCGATGCGCATCGTGTCGGTGACGCCGGTGAAGACCGTCGGCTCGACGAAGAAGCCGCCGCCGAAACCTTGCAGCGACGGCACGCTACCGCCGCAGGCGAGCACAGCACCATCCTGCTTGCCGGCCTCGATATAGCCGATGACCTTTTCGTGCTGCGCCTTCGAGACCAGCGGTCCCATCTGCGTTTCCTGGTCAAGCGGGTCGCCGATGCGGATCTTCTTGGTCCGCTCGACCAGGCGCTCGACGAAACGGTCGTGGATGCCTTTCTGCACGAAGACCCGCGTGCCGTTGGAGCAGATTTGGCCGGTCGAATAGAAATTGCCGAGCATGGCGCCGCCAATGGCGTTTTCGAGATCGGCGTCGTCGAAGACGATCAGCGGCGACTTGCCGCCAAGCTCCATGGTGGCGTGCTTCATCTTCGAGCCGGCGAGCGACAGCACCTTGCGGCCGGTCGGTACCGAGCCCGTCACCGAGACCTTGGCGACGACATCGTGCCCGACGAGGCCGGCGCCGACATCGCCATAGCCTTGCACCACGTTGAATAGCCCGTCAGGCAGGCCAGCTTCTGTATAGATTTCGGCGAGCGCCAGAGCCGACAGCGGCGTGTTCTCCGACGGCTTGAAGACCATGGCGTTGCCCATGGCGAGTGCCGGTGCCGATTTCCAGCCGGCGATCTGGATCGGATAGTTCCAGGCGCCGATGCCGACGCAGACGCCCAGCGCCTCGCGCCTTGTATAGGCGAAGGGTCCGCCGAGATCGATGGACTCGCCATTATAGGCAGCGACTGCGCCGCCGAAATATTCGAGGCAGTCGGCTGCCGATGGCGCATCTGCCACCAGCGTCTCCTGGATCGCCTTGCCGGTATCCAGCGTCTCGATGTGCGCCAGGTCGGCGTTGCGCACGCGCAAGATATCGGCGGCGCGGCGCAGGATGCGTCCGCGCTCGACCGGCTTCAGCCGCGCCCAGGCCGGTTGTGCCGCACGCGCTGCTTCGATCGCGAGTTCCAACACGTTCGGCGTCGCCGAGCGCAGCATCGCGATGGTCTCGCCGGTTGCCGGATAGATGACCGGCAGCGGCGCACCCTGCTCGTCGTCGATGTAGCGTCCGTTGACATAGTGCGATGCCTTTGGCTGGGCGCGCATGGGAGCTTCTCCAAATTGTCTTTCGCCGGGACCGGCGAGCAGACACCACCGGATCATGGCTTATCGCATCGGCCCGAAAATCGGAATCGATTTTCGGAAAGCACGATGCGAGGACTAAAAAAGCGATAGAGCGCTTGTGCGTCCGAACGGACGCACGTCGCTCTATCGATCCGACACCTGCCAGCGCGGATTGATCCATGGTTCCTGGTTGGACGGCGCCAGCGGCGTGCGGCCAAGAATGTGGTCGGCGGCCTTCTCGCCGGTCATGATCGACGGTGCGTTGAGATTGCCGTTGGTGACGCGCGGAAAGATCGAGGAATCGGCGACCCGCAGCCCCTCGACGCCGATGACACGACATTCCGGATCGACGACGCTCATCGGATCATCCTTGCGGCCCATCTTGCAGGTGCCGCAAGGGTGATAGGCGCTTTCGGCGTGATCGCGGATGAAGGCATCGAGATCGTCGTCCGACTGCACGTGCGAGCCCGGCGAGATCTCCTTGCCGCGATAAGGGTCGAATGCCGGCTGGCCGAAGATCTCGCGCGTCAGCCGGATGCAGTGGCGGAACTCGGTCCAGTCGTCCGGATGCGACATGTAGTTGAAGCGGATCACCGGCTTCGATTTGGGATCGGGCGAGCGCAGCGTGACAGAACCGCGCGACTTCGATCGCATCGGCCCGACATGCGCCTGGAAACCGTGCGCCTTCGCCGCCGCCTTGCCGTCATAGCGCACCGCCGCCGGGATGAAATGATACTGGATGTCGGGATAGTCGACGCCGGCGCGCGAGCGCACGAAGGCGGCCGCCTCGAAATGGTTGGTTGCGCCGAGACCCGACTTGAAGAACAGCCATTGCGCGCCGATCATCGCCTTGGAGAAGGGGTTCAGAACCGAATTCAGCGTGATCGGCTGCGTCGATTCCTGCTGGATATAGAGCTCCATATGGTCCTGCAGGTTGCGGCCAACGCCGGGCCGGTCGGCGATCACCTGAATGCCGTATTCCCTGAGATGTTCGGCCGGTCCGATGCCGGACAGCATCAGGATCTTGGGCGAATTGATCGAGGAGGCGGCAACGATCACTTCACGTCGCGCCTTGACCTTCTGGATCCGTTTACGCGCTTCGATCTCGACACCGGTGGCGCGTTGATTCTCGATGATCACCCGCCGGGCGAAACCCTTGACCAGGCTAACATTTTTCCGCCTCAGCGCCGGCCTCAGATAAGCGCTCGCCGCCGACCAGCGGCGGCCGCCGCGAATGGTCTGTTCCATCGGCCCAAAGCCTTCCTGCTTCGCGCCGTTGTAGTCGTCGGTCAGCTCGAATCCGGCCTGACGGCCTGCCTCGACGAAGGCGCCGTAGAGTGGGTTCGTCCTTGAGCCACGCTGTACGGTCAGCGGGCCGCCGTGGCCGCGCCAGCCGTTTTCGCCGCCATTGCTGTCCTCCATGCGCTTGAAATAGGGGAGCACGTCGGCAAACCCCCAGCCAGCCGCGCCCTGTTCGGCCCAATGGTCGAAATCGCGGGCGTGACCGCGCACATAGACCATCCCGTTGATCGAGGACGAGCCGCCGATGACCTTGCCGCGCGGCGTCGCCAGCACGCGGCCGCCGAGATGCGGCTCCGGCTCGCTGGCAAAACCCCAGTCGTAAAGGTTCATATTGAGCGGGATCGACAGCGCCGACGGCATCTGGATCAGCGGCCCGATATCGCTACCGCCAAATTCGATGACGATCACCGAATATTTGCCGTCTTCTGACAGCCGGTAGGCCATGGCCGAGCCGGCCGAGCCGGCGCCGATGATGACGAAATCCGCCTCAAGCATGGTTCATATGCGCCCATCGTTCATATGCGACATGAAATCGGCGAGCGAGACATTGCCGCCGGTTGCCACCACGAGCACCGTCTTGCCGCTCACATCCACCTTGCCGTCGAGCAGCGCCGCCAGCGATGCAGCGCCCGAAGGTTCCAGCACCAGCTTCATCCGCTCGAAGGCGATCCGCATCGCACAGCGCACCGATTGATCGTCGACGGTGATGCCGCGAACGCCCGCGGTCCTGACCGCTGCGAATGGCGCGTCGCCGGGCTTTCGCGCCATCAGCCCGTCGCAGATCGATTTCGGCCCGTTCGGCATGGTTTCGATGGCGCCATGCGCCAGCGACGCGCCCATGCCGTTGAAACCTTCCGGCTCGACGCCGATGATCTCGGTCGGCGGCGACAGATAGTGGAAAGCCAGCGAAACGCCGCCGATCAGCCCCCCGCCGCCGACCGAACAGAACAGAAGATCGGCGCTGGCACCCCTGGCATCGAGTTGCTCGAGTGCCTCCAGCCCCACACCAGCCTGGCCAGCGACGATCTCCGGATCGTCGAACGGATGCAGCAACGCCAGCCCCTCGGTCTCGGCGATCTCGCGCGCCGTGGCGGCGGCAACCTCCTCACGCGCGCGTTCGCCATGGTCGGTCAGCACCACGCGCGCGCCATAGCCGGTCGTTGCGTCGCGCTTGGCGGCTGGCGCGTCGATCGGCATGACGATGGTCACCGGAACGCCCAGCGCCTGGCCGGCGGCAGCCAGCCCTTGCGCAAAATTGCCGGAGGAATAGGCGACGACGCCCTTCCTGGCTTCATCGGGCGAAAGCCGCTTCAGCCGCCAATAGGCGCCGCGCACCTTGAAGGAACCCGCCCATTGCAGCGACTCCGGCTTGATGAAGACGCGCGCGGCGCCGGTCTCTCTGGCCAAGGCCGCTGACTCCAGCAGCGGCGTGATCTGCGTCGCCTTGGCGGTGACGTCATAGGCCTGTTTGAGGTGATCGAGGGAGGGGACAAGGGTTGTCATCATTCGCCCCGCGGAAAGCGCTTCTGCTCTTCGAGCAGGTCAAGGTTCATGTGGTTGCGCATGTAGCGTTCCGATGCTTTCTGCAGCGGCTGGAATTCCCAGGGGTAATGGGTGCCGTTGCGCAGCGCCGGATAGACCACCCAGCGGCGCGCCTGGCTGGCGCGCACGGCGGCATCGAAGGCGGCCATGTCCCAGCGCGCCCGGACCTTGTCGGTGAAAGCAGCCAGCAAAGGGGCATGCCCCGGGTCGGTGGCGAGATTGGTCAATTCCCGCGGATCCGATTCAAGATCAAACAGTTGCGGCGGATCGATCTCGCAATGGATGAATTTGAAGCGACCCTCGCGGATCGCCACCATCGGCGCATTGGAGCCTTCGGCCGCATATTCCATCAGCACCGGCGCGGTGCGCGTCTTGCCGTCGAGGAGCGGCAGCAGCGACTGCCCGTCGGTCCATGGCGCGATCGCGCTCATATCAATGCCGGCGAGGTCGCATAGCGTCGGCGTCACGTCGAGATTGGAGACCGGCGCGTCGATCAGGGTGGCTGGGACGTCTTTTCCGGCAATCATCAGCGGCACCCGCGCTGAGCCCTCGAAGAAGCACATCTTGAACCACAGGCCGCGCTCGCCGAGCATGTCGCCGTGATCCGAGCAGAACAGGATGATCGTGTCATCGAGCATTCGCGTGCGCTCGAGCACCGACAGCAATTCACCGACCTTGTCGTCGAGATAGGAGATATTGGCGAAATAGCCGCGCCGCGCGCGGCGGATCTGCTCGCCCGTGATGTCGAAACTGTCATAGTCGCTGGCCCGGTAGAGCCGCTGCGAATGCGGATCCTGTTCGTCATAGGGGACGAAGCCCACTTCCGGCTCAAGCGCCGGGCAGTCCTCGTAGAGATCCCAATAGCGTCGCCGGGCAACATAGGGGTCGTGCGGATGGGTGAAGGAAACCGTCAGGCACCACGGCCGGCGCGAAGCGTCATCGGAGACGCGGGCGAAATCATAGAGCTTCTGCACCGCGTAAAAAGCGACCTCGTCGTCATACTCCATCTGGTTGGTGATCTCGGCGACACCGGCACCGGCCACCGAGCCGAGATTATGATACCACCAGTCGATCCGCTCACCGGGCTTGCGATAGTCCGGCGTCCAGCCGAAATCGGCCGGATAGATGTCGGTGGTCAGCCGCTCTTCGAAACCGTGCAACTGGTCGGGCCCGACGAAATGCATCTTGCCGGAGAGGCAAGTATGGTAGCCGGCGGCGCGCAGATGATGCGCGTAGGTCGGGATTGACGAGGCGAATTCGGCAGCATTGTCATAGACCTCGGTGCGTGACGGCAACTGGCCGCTCATAAACGCGGCCCGGCCCGGTGCGCAGAGCGGCGAGGCAGTATAGTTGTTTTTGAAGCGCGCCGAACGAGCGGCCAGCGCCTTCAGATGCGGCGCGCGCAGGAAGTCAGCCGGCCCATCGGGAAACAATGTGCCGTTGAGCTGATCGACCATGACGACCAGGAAATTGGGTTGCTTGGACGTCACTGCGCGCTCCGCCGGCTGAGTTTCGTTTCGAGATAATCCTCGATCAGTGCGATCGCGGTCGCGGCATTGGGCACGCCGTCCTTCAGCGCGCGCCTGATGTAGAGGCCGTCGATCAGCGCAGCTGTCGCCTCAGCGACGCGGTCGGCCTCGCTTCTCGGCAGGATGCCGGCCAGCCCGCTCAACAGATTGGAATGCAGGCGCCGCGCATAGACTTTGAGCAGCCGGCGCAGCGCTGCCGATTTCTGCGCCTCGACATAGAAGGCGAGCCAGGCGGCGATCGTTTCCGGCTGGAACTGGGCGTCGGAGAAATTGACGGCGACCACGGCCGAAACGCGCTGGCGTGCAGTGCTGGCCGATCGAAGCGCGCGCCGCATGTCGGCGGTCAGCTCGGCCAGGATGTGCCGCATCGTCGCCAGCAAAAGTTCGTCCTTGGCGCCGAAATAGTGATGGGCGAGCGCCGAGGACACGCCGGCGCGCCCGGCGATTTCCGACATCGTCACGTCGAGCGAACCGCGCTCGCCGACCGCCGAGATCGTCGCGACGATCAGCGCTCTGCGGCGCAACGGCTCCATTCCGACTTTCGGCATCTTTGCTCCGGTCTTGTAGCAGGTTATTTTTTATTGACGGATCAATCAACAAAAATCCTGCGTAATCTGGTGGCAGAACTCAGGCGCTATGACCAGATATCAAGATCAAGCGATTGTGTGGTTCTGGCCCCTTCACGAAGTCGTCGGAACGGTTCATGCTTGAACAATGGTGGGGCGCGCCGCGACATCGCGTGGCCCAGGCCCGCAGGATGGAGATAGCCATGACAGCATGCATCGTCGGCTGGGCGCATTCGCGCTTCGGCAAGCTCGAAGGCGAGACGCTGGAGGGCCTGATCACCAAGGTGGCTAGCGAGGCGCTCGATCATGCCGGCATCGGTCCGGACGAGGTCGACGAGATCGTGCTCGGCCACTTCAATGCCGGCTTTTCCGCACAGGATTTCACCGCAAGCCTGGTCTTGCAGACAGACGACCGGCTGCGTTTCAAGCCGGCGACGCGCATCGAGAACGCCTGCGCCACCGGCTCGGCAGCGGTCAGGCAAGGCATCCGCGCCATCGACGCCAATGCCGCCCGCATCGTGCTGGTGGTCGGAGCCGAGCAGATGACGACGACATCAGGTCCAGAAATCGGCAAAAACTTGCTCAAGGCTTCGTATCTGCCCGAGGAGGGCGACACGCCGGCAGGCTTTGCCGGCGTTTTCGGCAAGATCTCCCAAGCCTATTTCCAGCGCTATGGCGACCAGTCGGACGCGCTGGCGATGATCGCCGCCAAGAACCACAAGAACGGCGTCGACAATCCATATGCGCAGATGCGCAAGGATTTCGGCTATGAGTTCTGCCGGCACGAGAGCGAGAAGAATCCCTTCGTCGCTGGCCCTCTGAAACGCACCGACTGCTCGCTGGTTTCGGACGGCGCCGCAGCCCTGGTCCTTGCCGACACGGCGACCGCGTTGAAGATGCGCCGCGCCGTCGCCTTCCGCGCCAACGAGCATGTGCAGGATTTCCTGCCGATGTCGAAGCGCGACATCCTGGCGTTCGAAGGCTGCGAACAGGCCTGGAACCAGGCGCTGAAGAAGGCCGGCGTGACGCTCGATGATCTGTCTTTTGTCGAGACGCATGACTGCTTCACCATCGCCGAGCTGATTGAATATGAGGCGATGGGACTGGCGAAACCGGGTGAGGGCGCAAAACTGGCGCTGGATGGCGAGACGGCGAAGGACGGTCGGCTGCCTGTCAATCCGTCTGGCGGGCTGAAGGCCAAGGGCCACCCGATCGGCGCCACCGGCGTCTCGATGCATGTGCTGAGCGCCATGCAACTCGTCGGCGAGGCGGGCGGCATCCAGGTGCCGAGAGCCAAGCTTGGCGGCATCTTCAACATGGGCGGCGCCGCGGTCGCCAACTACGTTTCCATTCTCGATCGGATCAGATAAAAGCGGCCCGCATTACAGCGCGGCGCGCCGTTCCTGGCGCGCAAAGGACGCTGTAACGTTTGATTTTGCGCATGATCCTTTTCGAAAATCGATTCCGATTTTCGAGGTCATGCGTTAGCGGGGAAATCATGACGAATCCGGTTCTGGTCGAAGTTTTGCGCGGCACCGTGGTCGAGAGCGCGCATCGTGGCGCCATTGCGGTCTTCGATGCCGATGGTAAACCGTTTCTGGAAATCGGCGATACGGCTCGCCCGGTGTTTCCGCGCTCGGCTGTCAAGGCGATCCAGGCGCTGCCGCTGGTCGAAAGCGGCGCGGCCGATGCGTACGGTTTCGGCGACCGCGAACTGGCGCTTGCCTGCGCTTCGCATTCCGGCGAGCCGGCGCATGTCGAACTGGCGCGGGCGATGCTGGCGAAGGCCGGGCTGGACGAGGCGGCGCTGGAGTGCGGCGCCCATTGGCCGTCCAGCCATGCGGCGACAGTTGCGCTCGCCCGTGCCGGCAAGGCGCCAACCGCACTGCACAACAATTGTTCTGGCAAGCATGCGGGCTTTCTCTGCACCTGCGCCCACGCCGGCATCGCCCATCGCGGCTATGTCAAATCAGGCCATGCCTCGCAGGAGATGGTGCGCGATGCGATGCAAGCGGTGACCGGTGCTGCCCATGATTTCGATCATTGCGGCACTGACGGCTGCTCGATCCCGACCTATGCCGTGCCGCTGCGCAGCTTCGCGCTCGGCTTTGCCCGCATGGCGACAGGTATCGGCTTTGAACCCATCCGCGCCAAGGCCGCAAAGCGTCTGCTTTCCGCCTGCATGGCCGAGCCATTTCTGGTTGCCGGCACAGGCAGGGCTGATGTTGCGCTGATGGAAGCCGCACCCGGCCGGATTTTTGTGAAGGGAGGGGCTGAAGGCGTCTATTGCGCAGCCCTTCCCGAGCTTGGCCTTGGCATCGCGCTGAAATGCGATGATGGCGCTGGCCGCGCGGCTGAAGTCATGGTCGCGGCATGCATTGCCAGGCTTTTGCACGCCGACAAGGCGCTGGCGGCGAAACTGATCGAACAGGCACATCCGCCTATCGGAAGCCGGATCGGCGCCAAGGTTGGCGCACTCCGCCCTACTGCCGCACTGAGCTGAGAACGGGCATTCAGCTCACATGATTGCGCTCGATGGTCAGATGCGCATAGCCGGCATTGCCTGATGAGGCGAGATCGCCGGTCACCGGCTCGGCCCAGCGGTGGCCGACGATCGCGCCGTTTTGGGCGCCGTCGATGACATTATCGGAGATGACCGCCGTGCCGGCGCCCTCGACCACGGTGACGGCGATGCCGGTTCCGGCCTTGCGGATGATGTTTGCGGTGGCGACCACATTGCGCATGAACGGCCCCCAGCCGATGTGCATTCCGTAGAGCGGCGCATTCTCGACGACGTTGCCGGAGACCGTGGTATCGGCCTCGACGTTGATCCCGATGCCGAAACCGGGCGCATCGGCAGGGTAGGGGCCGCTGGTCGAGAGATTGCGGACAATGTTTCCTGAACACACGCCCATACGGCCGCCTTCGTTGAAATTGACGATAGAGATGCCGTTGGCGGCGCCATCGACAATGTTGTTGCCGACGATCGCTCCCTCGAAGGAGAATTCGGAATAGAGTGCCGTTTCGCCGGATCGCGAACAGGTGTTGCCGGTGATGTGCAGATTGCTGGCGCTGTTGGCGCGGATCGCCGAAAACGCACAGTCCGAAACGATATTGCCCGAGATGACGACGTTGCCGGCGCGGAACGCATTGATGCCGTTGCCATTCTGGCCGGTTCCGCCGCTACGCGCCTGAATGCGCTCGACGCGGTTGCCGCTGACGATGGTGCCGTCCTCGGCCGCTTGCCAGCGGTGCACGAGAATGCCGCCATTGGCGCAGTCGGACACGGTGTTGCCTGATATCTCCAGGCCGGCGGCTTCGACCGAATAGATGCCGGCGTCGGCCGCGCCCGATATTTCCGAGCGCACGATGCGGCCCGAAGCGTGCTCGAGCACCAGGCCGTTCTTGCCGCTGCCGGTGACCTGGCAATTGTCGATGACGAGGTGAGCGACGCGGCGGAGGTCGAGCAGGCCTTGCGCGTGGTCGCCCATCCAGCGGTTGGTGCCGTCGAACACCAGTCCGGTGAATTCGATATGCTCGGCCTGTTCGGCCATGAGCAGATGGCCGTTGCCGCCATAGACGATCCGCGATGCGCCCGGCACGCCGGAAAGTCTGATACGGCTGGGCAGCGAAAGGTTGGATACGACATAGGTTCCCGGCGGCAGGAACACCGGCATGTCGCGGTCGTTTGCCTCGCGCAGCAGCGTGGCGAAGGCCTTGCTCTGCTCGTCAAGCGCTCCGGGCTGCACGCCGAGGTCGGCAGCGTTGATCGAGCCGCGCATCGGGGCATTGTCGATGCCGGGCAGGCTGCCCGCCGCTGCCTTGCCGAGCGAGAGGCCCAGGACGGCAAAGCCGGCGGTTTGTGCGAGAAGTTTTCGTCTGTTCAACATCGGCACAGATTCCCAGCGTTCGGCCGCCGCGCCGCAGGAATCGTGCCAGACCGGATCGGCCGATCCGGTTTGCCGGCAATCGCTTGTGAAGTCGCCGCGCGAGGCATAAGCTCGACTAATGAGCAGAGCCTTCACGCGCGAAGAGGACAGCGAAAACGCCATCGCCGGCATCGGCGAGCGGCCGATCAGTCCTCACCGCAATCTCGTGACGCAACGCGGCCTGGCGCTGATCGACGCCGAATTGGCTGCTCTGCGCGATGATCTGGCTCGAGCGGAAAAGAGGGCCGACCGCGAGCGCATCGCGCTCATCTCGCGCGACCTGCGCTACTGGACCGCGCGGCGTGAAAGCGCCGAGCTTTCCGTGCCGGAACCGGGCAGCAATTTGGTTCGCTTCGGGATGGGCGTCACGCTTGAAGGCGATGACGGCAGGAAGGTGCACTGGAAGATCGTCGGCGAGGATGAGGCCGATCCGGCCAAAGGCACGATTTCCCATGTTTCACCGATGGCCCTCGCCTTGTTCGGCAAGCAGGTCGGCGAAATTGCCGTGGTGAACGGCAAGGAATGGGAAATCGTCAAGCTGACTGCCAGTTAGGGCTCGACCTTGACCACATGGTCGCGGAAGAATGCCGCCGCGCCAGCCTCGTCGATCTCACCGGCGGCGACACCCATCACGAACTCATAGATCGTGCCGTTGTCGGCCGTCAGCGAATAGCCGTTGACAATCAGGAACGCGCCGGCGGCGACGATAGCCGTGCGCTTGTTGCCGTCGACAAAGGCGTGATTTCTGGCGATGCCGAAAATATAGGCCGCAGCCAGATCCTCGATCGATGGATCGCCATAGTTCGCCTTGTTCTCGGCGCGGGCGAGCGCCGATTCAAGAGCATTCTCATCTCGCAAACCCTGCGCGCCGCCATGCCGGCGCAGCTGCTCCGCGTGCATTGCTTCCACGGCGCGCCGGCTCAGGAATTGCCAGCTCATTCGGCGAGTTTCTGGAGCGCCACCTTGTATTTGTCCATCACTTCGCGGGCAGCTTTCATTTGCCGCTCGAAGCTATCGTCCACCGGCTTCAGCGCAAGGCCGTCACCTGCTTCCACGATTTGAAGCTGGTCGCCAGCCTTCAGGTTCAGACGATCGAGAAGCTCCCTCGGCAGGATAACGCCTTCGGAATTGCCGATCTTGCGAATGGTCGTGTTCATGGCGCTGCACCTTGTTGCAACACCAATTATAACGCAATCCGCCCCCGTTACAACAGATATTGTAACAGGCTCATCCGGCCTGCAGCAGCCGGTCCATCAGCCGGTCGGCGGCCTCGGGGATAACCGTGCCCGGCGGGAAGATTTCTGCGGCTCCCGCCTGCAGCACAGCATCGTAATCCTGCGGCGGGATGACGCCGCCGGCGACGATCAGCATATCGTCGCGTCCGAGCTTCTTCAGCGCGTCCTTGAGTTCGGGAATGAGCGTCAAATGGCCCGCCGCCAGCGACGAGGCGCCGACGATGTGCACGTCATGCTCGACCGCGAGCCTGGCGATCTCTTCCGGCGTCTGGAACATCGGCCCGACGGTGACGTCGAAGCCGAGATCGGCAAAGGCGGTGGCGATGACCTTCTGGCCGCGATCATGACCGTCCTGTCCCATCTTGGCGACGAGAATGCGCGGCTTGCCGCCGGACTTCTCCTCGAATGCCACGATCTTGTCCTGCAGGCGGTCGACCACCGGATTGTCGCCGAGCGCCTTGCGATAGACGCCGGAGATCGTCTGGACCGAGGCGACGTGGCGGCCAAAGACTTTTTCCAGCGCCAGCGAAATCTCGCCGACCGTGGCGTTGGCGCGCGCAGCGCGAATGGCGAACTCCAGCAGATTTTCGCCGCTCTCGGCAGCGCGGCTCAGGGCATCCAGTGCGCTCTCGACAGCGCCGACATCGCGCGTGCCTTTCAGCCGCTGCAGTTTCGACAATTGCCGGGCTCTGACTTCGGCGTTGTCGATCTTCAGCACGTCGACTTTGATGTCCGTCTCGGGACGATGGGCGTTGACGCCGACAAGTATCTGCTCGCCGGAATCGATCCGCGCCTGCGTGCGCGCTGCGGCCTCTTCGATACGCAGCTTCGGTATGTTTTTTTCGGTTGCGGCGGCCATGCCGCCCAGGCTCTCGATCTCTTCGATATGGGCAAGCGCGCGCGCCGCCAGATCATGCGTCAGCCGTTCGAGATAGGCAGAGCCTCCCCACGGGTCGATGATGCGGGTGGTGCCGGATTCCTTTTGCAGGATGAGCTGTGTGTTGCGGGCGATGCGGGCCGAATGGTCGGTCGGCAGCGCCATCGCCTCGTCGAAGGAGTTGGTGTGCAACGATTGCGTATGACCCTGCGTCGCCGCCATCGCCTCGATCATGGTGCGGATGATGTTGTTGTAGGGATCCTGCGCCGTCAGCGACCAGCCCGAAGTCTGGCAATGGGTGCGCAGCGACAGCGAGCGCTCGTCCTTAGGCAAGAAGTTCTTCAGCATCAGGGTCGACCACAAAAGGCGGGCTGCCCTCAGCTTGGCGACCTCCATGAAGAAGTTCATGCCGATCGCCCAGAAGAAGGAAAGGCGCGGCGCGAAACGGTCGATATCGAGACCCGCCGCGACACCTGCGCGGGCATATTCGATGCCGTCGGCGATCGTGTAGGCGAGCTCAAGGTCGGCGGTCGCCCCTGCTTCCTGCATGTGATAGCCGGAGATCGAAATTGAATTGAACTTCGGCATGTGCTGCGACGTGTAGGAGAAGATGTCGGACACGATCCGCATCGAAGGTTTCGGCGGATAGATGTAGGTGTTGCGCACCATGAACTCTTTCAGAATGTCGTTCTGAATGGTTCCGGCGAGGTCCTTCTGCGCAACCCCCTGTTCTTCCGCCGCCACGATGTAGAGCGCCATGATCGGCAGCACCGCGCCGTTCATGGTCATCGACACCGTCATTTCGCCAAGCGGGATGTCGTCGAAGAGCTGGCGCATGTCGAGGATGGAATCGATGGCGACGCCGGCCATGCCGACATCACCGGCAACACGCGGATGATCGCTGTCGTAGCCGCGATGCGTAGCGAGGTCGAAAGCGACCGACAGTCCCTTCTGGCCGGCCGCAAGGTTGCGCCGGTAAAACGCGTTCGACTCTTCCGCCGTCGAGAAGCCGGCATATTGCCGGATCGTCCAGGGCTGCTGGACATACATGGTCGGATAGGGGCCGCGCACGAATGGCGGCAGGCCCGGATAAGTGTCGAGATGCGGCAACCCCTTGAGGTCGCCCTGGTTGTACAGATGCTTGATGGCCAGTCCCTCCGGGGTCATCCGCTGGCCCTTGACCTCGATCGGCGCCCGGCGCGGCGCCGACCAGCGGATTTGACTGAAGTCCGGGATCATGGCGCTGCACCGATCGATTGATCGAGGCGGATCGGAAACAGCGGCTCGCACACCGCCACGCCCTCGGTGACGGCAGGCCGCCGCTCCGCCGCCAGCGTTTCGACCGGACGTTCGGTCTTCGACGGGTGAAGCGTCGTGCCGATGATGGCCCGCTCGCCCGCTTGATAGGCAGCATTGCGGCTGGCGGAAGCCGCCTGAACTCTTTTCTGAATGTGTCCTTGCTGCAGGCTGGACAGCACGCCGCCTTCCGCCTCGATCCGCTGGAATTCTTCCCACGCCGCTTCGCAGAGTTCGGCGGTCAGCGCTTCAACGACGCCCGAACCGCATGCAGGGTCGGCGACATGATCGATATGGCTTTCGTTGGCCATGATCAGTTGTGTATTGCGGGCAACACGGCGGGCAAAGCCCGCCGGCAGGCCATGCGCGATAGTATGCGGGAGGATGGAGATCGAATCCGCCCCGCCGGCCGCCGCGGCAAAAGTGGCGATCGTGGTGCGCAGGATGTTCGTCTCCGGGTCCGCCGAAGTCATCATGCGGAACGACGTTTCGGCATGGACGTTGGCGGTCGACGCGGAGATCGAGCATGCCTCCTGGACCCGCGCCCACAGCCTGCGCAGGGCTCTGACCTTGGCCATCGACACGAACTGGTCCTGGTTGACGCTCAGCGCAAAGCCGATATGGGGTGCCGCATAGACAAGCGGCTGGCGCGCCTCCTCGAACATCCGGAGATAGGAGACTGCCGAAGCCATCATGGTGCCCAGTTCCTGCGCTTCGGTCGCGCCGGCATTGTGGAAGACGCGTCCGTCTGCCTCCAGAAGAACCCCCGGCACGCCCATCGAGAAAAAATGCGCCAGGGACTGCGGCATGGACGCCTGCAAGGCCTCGATCGACATACGCAACCGGCCGGTTCCGGCAAAGATCGCCGCCGGATCGATGCCGAAGGAAAGGTTGAGCTTTGCCGGGTCCGACCGGCGCTTGCTCAAGAACGCAACCAGCCAGTCGGCCACGGCGCGGCTCCAGGGATGCGCGTCGATGCGGACCTGAATGCGGTTGAGCGGCACGCCGTCCAGCACTGTCTCCAGCGCCTCGGCAGTCCTCGGCAGGCCGTAGCCGAACGCATTCGGCGCGCCGTCGAAGACAAGCGACAATCCGGTGGCGCCCTGTGCGACGTCTTCCAGGGCCTGGGCTTTGGCGCGGCCGATATCCGGATCGTCGATACGCTGGCTGACAATCCACGGCGATCTGGGATTTGCTCGTGCGAGAGGCTCTGCGGTGACCGAACGATCATAGAGCGGCTCGATGCGGATGCCGTCGTCCGTATGGGATACGAGCTTTTCCTCGAAGGATCCGCCGGCCAAGGCTTTTTCCGCAAGGGCCAGCCACCGCTGCCGGTCAGGGTTCGGAAGTTCGGCATCGTGGTTCAAGGCACCGGCGCCCATCCGCTCTCCTCGTATTTGTCGGCCGATAGGCCTGGAACGTCAGTCTACGGTTCCCCGTCCGATATCACAATGCGACACGCGTCCTGCGACGATGAACCGTCAACCGATTGCCAAACATGCGCAAAATCCGCAAGCTCCAAAAACCCATTTTCGACCATGGCCATTGTCGCTGCGCAATGGCGTCATTATACCTGCGGCGAGCCCCGTTACTTTCAATAGATCAGGGCATTCAATACTTCAGGTTGCGGAGACCCGACACATGGCTGACGACACCAGTATTTTCATAGGAGCCAGCCGAAAGCCCGACGACAGCTATCAGCGCGCTGAAAATCTGCTGCTGCAGTATGGCAATCGTCACGGCCTTGTCACCGGTGCGACCGGTACTGGCAAGACCGTGACCTTACAGATTTTGGCGGAAGGTTTCTCCAATGCCGGCGTGCCGGTCTTTTGCGCCGACATCAAGGGCGATCTGTCCGGTATCGCCATGATGGGCACGGCACAGGATTTTCTGGTCAAGCGCGCCGAGCAGGTCAAGCTCGATCCCTATGATTTCCAGGAATTTCCGGTCATCTTCTGGGACTTGTTCGGCGAGCAGGGCCATCCGATCCGCGCCACCGTCTCGGAAATGGGGCCGCTGCTTCTGTCGCGCCTGATGAACCTGTCCGAGGCGCAGGAAGGCATCATGAACATCGCCTTCCGCATCGCCGACGAAGAGGGCTTGTTGCTGCTGGACCTGAAGGACCTGCAAGCGCTTCTTGCCAACATCGCCGAACGCGCCGAAGAAATCGGCGCTCGCTACGGCAATGTGACGAAACCTTCGGTCGGCGCAATCCAGCGCACGCTGCTGGTTCTGGAGCAGCAGGGAGCGACGAATTTCTTCGGCGAGCCGGCACTTCGGATCGCCGACATCATGCGCACCACCCGCGACGGGCGCGGCGCGATCAGCGTGCTGGCCGCCGACAAGCTGATGATGAATCCGCGGCTCTATGCGACATTCCTTTTGTGGCTGATGTCGGAACTGTTCGAGGAGCTGCCCGAAGTCGGCGATCCCGACAAGCCAAAGCTGGTCTTCTTCTTCGACGAGGCGCACCTTCTGTTCGATGACGCGCCGAAGGTGCTGATCGACCGGGTCGAACAGGTGGTCCGCCTGATCCGTTCGAAGGGCGTCGGCGTTTACTTCGTCACCCAGAACCCGCTGGATATCCCCGAAACGGTTCTGGCCCAGCTTGGTAACCGGGTGCAGCACGCGCTGCGCGCCTACACGCCGCGGGAACAGAAGGCAGTGAGGACGGCGGCCGAGACCTTCAGGCCCAATCCCGACTTCGACTGTGCAACCGTGATCACGCAGCTCGGCACCGGCGAGGCGCTGGTCTCGACGCTGGAAGCCAAAGGTGTTCCGTCCATGGTCCAGCGGACGCTGGTTCGCCCGCCGTCGTCACGCCTTGGCCCGATCACGCCTGACGAGCGCCGCACGCTGATCACTGAGAGCCCGGTTAGTGGACAGTACGACCAGACCGTCGATCGCGAATCGGCCTTCGAGATGCTGCAGAAAAAAGCCAAGGACGCACTGGACGCCGAGGCGCAGCAGCAGGAGAGCGGCCGCTCGCGCTGGACCATTCCAGGCTTCGGCAATGACGATCCCGCCCCCCAGCCCACCGGCGGCAGGCGGGCACCGGCGCCGCGAGCGTCCAATCGCCAGACGGTGGCGGAGGCGGCGATCAAGGCGGTGGTTCGTTCGGTCGGCTCGTCCGTCGGACGGGCAATCGTGCGCGGCATCCTCGGCAGCCTGGCCAGGGGGCGCTGAGCATCGGATCCAAAGTGGGCACCGGAAAATCCGATGCTCAAACCAAAAAGCATCGGACCCAAAAGTGGGCACCGGTTTTAGACAATCCGATGGCTAGGCAGAGGGCATCGGATTCAGAGGTACGCCGGCCGCTCCAGCGCTTCGACCAGCTCAGAAGATCGAGTCCGAGATCGACCTTGCCGGGCCGAGCAGGATCGATCCTTCCGGGACGCCCGCATCGATTGGAATGGCTTTGCGGTCTGCCGTGGCAACCAGCTCCTGACCGACACCGGCGGTAACGATCACCGGCGTCCTGTTGGGCACACGGTCATAAAGGTCGATAATGTCCTGATTTATCAAGCGAACGCAGCCAGATGACACCGATTTGCCGATCGAAAACCACTCCGGCGAGCCGTGCAGGCGGTAAAGCGTGTCCTGGTTGCCTTCGAAGAGATACAGCGCCCGCGCGCCGAGCGGATTCGTCAGCCCGCCCGGCTGGCCGCCATTGTCGGCGCTGTATCTTGCGAGCTCGGGCTGGCGAGCGATCATTTCTTCCGGCGGGGTCCATTTCGGCCATTTCTGCTTCCATTGGACGACGGCGTCTCCCGACCATTCGAAGCCGGCGCGACCCAGCCCGACACCGTAACGGATGGCCTGTCCGCCCGGACGCACGAGATAGAGGTGGTGGCCGGCCGTATCGACGACGATGGTGCCGGGCGCTTGGCCGGTCGGATCGGGAACGATCTGACGCAGAAATTGCTCGTCAATTTTCTCGTAGGGTATGCCCGGCAGCTCGAACCCATTGTCGCTGACCGGACCATACATTGTTGCATAGTCCATGAGCGGCGGCTCGACATTGGCTGGCGGCGGCGGCTCGACAGGCCGGCCTGCCGTCGTGGTGCAGGCGGAAACCGCAACCGAGGCGGCGCCGAGCGCAGCGGCGTTGAGAAAGCCGCGACGGCTCAGGCGATAGGAGTCGATTTCGGTTGTGAACATGGTTGCCTTTTTTTAGGTCTCAAAACGAAACAAACATCAATACGCCGATCAGTACGGCGCCAGCCCTACCAATGCCTGGCGCGATAGGCGGTTCCGATTCTGGCCTGACGGAGGACAAACAAAGGCAAAGCTGTGACAGTTCCGCCCCTGTTGCGCCGGGGCAACAGGCCTACAGCACCGCGCGTCCATTTGAAGGCGTAAAGGATGCTGTAGCACTTTTACTTTGCGCATGATCTTTCCAAAAATCGATTTCGATTTTTGGGATCATGCGTCAGCCTCCGGCCAGCAGGCCCTCGAGCGAGGGCAGGATCAGGGCCGGCGGAAAGTCCCGGTATTCCTCGGGCTGGTTGGAGCGGTTGATCCAGACTGTCCGGAAACCGAATTTGGTGGCGCCGGCGACGTCCCAGCGGTTGGATGACTGAAACGACACCGCATCCGGATAGAGGCGCCAGCCTGTCGTGACCATGTCGTAGACCGACGGATCGGCCTTGAAGCGCTTGACGGCATCGACGGAATAGATGTCGTCCAGAAACTGGTCGAGCGCGGCCGATTTGACCGCCGCTTCCAGCATTTCAGGCGAGCCGTTGGAGAGGATCGCCAGCTTGGCGCCAGACGCTTTGAGCGCTTTGAGCACGGCAGGCACCTCCGGATAGCAGTCCAGCCGCCAATAGGCGTCGAGCAGCTTGGCCCTGAGTCCCTTGTCCGCGGAGGGAACCTTGCGCAGGGCGAAATCGAGCGCCTGCTCGGTGAGCTGCCAGAAATCGGCGTAGGCGCCCATCAGCGTCCTCACCCAGGAATATTCCAGTTGCTTGGCGCGCCAGATCTCCGACAGAAGCTGGCCGTCCGGCCCGATCTGGTCGGCATGACGGCGCACGGCGGCATGGACATCGAACAGCGTGCCGTAGGCGTCGAAAACGTAAGCCGCATGGTGCATGGTGACAGTTTTGCGGCGAGGCAAGGCAAGGCGCAAGCACAGATTGCGTTCGCATACCGCTGGCCTCAACAAATCTCAGCCATAACAGTTGACGGCAGACGCCAAAGCATCTTCCAATGGCGAGACAGGACAGCTTTTTGAAATGCGGAACCAAGCGATGACACTGGCGGCTGCGGCGCAATCCGCGACATGGACCTTCGTGGATGGTGACTGGTACGAAGGCAACGTCGCCATTCTGGGGCCGCGCAGCCATGCCATGTGGCTCGGCACCAGCGTGTTCGATGGCGCTCGCTGGTTCGAGGGCGTCGCCCCCGACCTCGACCGCCACGCCGCGAGGGTGAACGCCTCGGCGATCGCGCTTGGTCTCAAACCATCCATGAGCGCCGAAAAGATCGTCGGGCTGACCTGGGACGGGCTGAAGAAGTTCGACGGCAAGACGGCGGTCTACATAAGGCCGATGTACTGGGCCGAGCATGGTGGCTACATGGGCGTGCCGGCTGATCCGGCCTCGACCCGTTTCTGCCTTTGCCTCTACGAATCGCCGATGATCTCGCCGGCGGGCTTTTCGGTCACCGTCTCGCCGTTCCGGCGCCCGACCATCGAAACCATGCCGACCAACGCCAAGGCAGGCTGCCTTTATCCCAACAATGGCCGCGCCATCCTCGAAGCCAAGATGCGCGGCTTCGACAACGCCTTGGTGCTCGACATGCTGGGCAATGTCGCCGAGACCGGAACCTCAAACATTTTCCTGGTCAAGGACGGCCATGTCCTGACGCCGGCGCCGAACGGCACGTTCCTGTCCGGCATCACCCGCTCGCGGACGATGACGCTGCTTGGCGAGTATGGGTTCAAGACCACCGAGAAGACGCTGTCGGTGCGCGACTTCCTCGAAGCAGACGAAATATTCTCGACGGGAAACCATTCGAAAGTCGTGCCGATCACCCGCATCGAGGATCGCAATCTCCAGCCCGGGCCTGTAGCCAAGAAGGCGCGCGAACTCTATTGGGATTGGGCACATTCGACTTCGACCGGCTGACTGGCTAAAAAGCGAACCGGCGCTTCATTCCGGAGTTGTTCCACATCAATCCAGACCTATGTTAGTCCGGTATCGGCACCGGATTTTTCCACGAGGAGTACGACCAATGGCTTTTGAACTTCCTGCCTTGCCCTATGACTACGAGGCCTTGCAGCCTTACATGTCGAAGGAGACGCTGGAGTACCACCACGACAAGCACCACAAGGCATACGTCGATAACGGCAACAAGCTGGCTGCCGAAGCCGGGCTCGGCGACTTGTCGGTCGAAGAGGTTGTAAAGCAGTCTTTCGGCAAGAACCCCGGGCTCTTCAACAATGCCGGCCAGCATTACAACCACATCCATTTCTGGAAGTGGATGAAGAAGGGCGGCGGCGGCAACAAATTGCCGGGCGCGCTGCAGAAGGCGTTCGACAGCGATCTTGGCGGCTACGATAAGTTCAAGGCCGACTTCATCGCCGCCGGAACCACTCAGTTCGGTTCGGGCTGGGCCTGGGTTTCGGTCAAGGACGGCAAGCTGGCGATCTCGAAGACGCCGAACGGCGAGAACCCGCTCGTCCATGGCGCGACACCGATCTTGGGCGTCGATGTCTGGGAGCACTCCTATTACATCGACTATCGCAACGCCCGGCCGAAATATCTCGAAGCCTTCGTCGATAGTCTCATCAACTGGGACCATGTCCTTGAGCTCTACGAAAAGGCGTCGGCCTAACTGAGTTGCAGAAAGCCCCGGCAAAACCGGGGCTTTTCTTTTGGCTCAACGATCGGCCGCTTTTTCCAGAACAGAACGACCGTCGCAAAATTCACACAAGCGTGAGGCGAATTTCCGGAATTTTTAAGCCACTTTTGCCGTTATCGGTAGGTCCAGAATGCCTCACCCAAACATCGTCATCATGGAGCCAATTGAATGAGAAAGCTTATCCTCGCCATCTCGATGCTCGCCTTCGCCGGTTCGGCGGCATTTGCCGACCCGATCCAGGAGCGGCAGGCTCTGATGAAGGAACGTGGAAAGATCGCCGGCCAATTGTCGAAAGTGGTCAAGGGCGAGACCCCTTACGACGCAACGGCCGTCCTGGCGGCGTTGAAGGCGCTGGAGGCCAACGCCGAGAAGTTCCATGTAAACGTCGAGGCTCTTTTCCCGGCTGGCAGCGACAGTGGCGACACCACCGCTGCCCCCAAGATCTGGGAAGATATGGCCGGCTTCAAGGCGGTTGAGGAAAAATATCTCGCCGACGTCAAGGCTGCGGCGGCGGCCGCCCCAGCCGACGTCGATGCCTTGAAGGCAGGGTTCAACACCATAGGCGGCGATTGTGGCACCTGCCACCAGACGTACAGGATAAAGAAGGGCTGATAGCGGGCGATGCGCCTGCTGAAAAGGCTCGTCGGCGCCGCCCTCGCTCTGGGCGCCGCCGGCGCTCTCGCCGGCTGGTTCCTGTCGGCGCCGGTCAGGCTCGACGCTGAGACGCTGGCGCGGCTCGGCCCCGGCGATGTCGCCAGGGGCAAGCGCATTTTTTATGCCGGAGGCTGCACATCGTGTCATGCGAAGCCTGGTTCACAAGGCGATGCCCGCCTTCGACTGGCAGGCGGTCTCGAACTCAAGACGCCGTTCGGCACCTTCGTGCCACCGAACATCTCGCAGGATGCCAAGGATGGCATCGGCGCCTGGTCGGTCGAAGACCTCGCCAACGCCATGATGAAGGGGGTGTCGCCGAGCGGCGAGCATTTCTATCCGGCGTTTCCTTATGCATCCTACGCGCGCATGAAGCCGGCCGACATTGCCGATCTCCATGCCTTCCTGAAAACGCTTCCGGCGGTCGCCGGCAAGGCGCCGCCCAATTCGCTGGGATTCCCGTTCAACATCCGTCGCGGCATCGGGCTGTGGAAACGTCTCTATTTGAGTGACCAGCCGGTGGTTTCCTTCCCCGATGGCACGCCGGATCCGGTGATGGCCGGCCGCTACCTGGTCGAAGGGCCGGGCCATTGCGGCGAATGCCACACGCCGCGTGATTTTACTGGCGGCACCAAGAAGAGCCAGTGGCTGGCCGGAGCCACTGCTGCCGAAGGCAGCGGCATCGTGCCGAACATCACTTCGGGTGAAGGCGGGCTCAGTGACTGGTCGGAGGCCGACATCGCCAACTTTCTCGAAACCGGCTTCACGCCGGATTTCGATACCGTCGGTGGCGCCATGGTCGACGTGCAGAGAAACATGGCCGAACTGACGCCCGCGGACCGGGCGGCGATATCAGCCTATCTGAAGGCCATACCGCCGCATCCCAATGGCTATCCGGCGCGCAAGCAGCCTTCGAGCTGAAGCGAAAACCGGACGGGATGGCGGCGCGTCAGCGGTCGCCGAGAAAATCGAAGCCGGTTTCGAAGAAATGATTGTAGTTGCAGGTCATTTCCTCGCCGGGCGCGATGTCGCGCGACGCATACGTCTCCTCGGGCGAGGAGACGTCGCAATTCGGGTCATCGGCATGGTTCATGTAGCGCGCGTCGTCGGCTTCGAAGACGATGTAGTTCGGGTCGCGCCGGTCGGGATAGGAATAGCGATCGAGATAGGCTTTGATCGGCCCGGTTTCGCGCTCGTAGGTCTCGACGGGAATGCGCCGGTCGTAATTGGGATCGAGCTTCCAAACCAGAGTGCCACGGGGAATGTGGTTCTTGGCAAAGACTCCGATGCCCTGGATAGGCGATTTGTCGAGATAGACGTCGACGAGCAACATGGCAGACCCTTGGCGTGACTGGATGATTTTGGTGGCGCAGCTGCGAAAAGCCGCGCATTGGGTAGCGCGCGGCCATCGCAATTGCGAGCGGAAAATCAGCCAGGCCGTGACCCGAAATCGGAATCGATTTCCCGTAGGGGATCGTGCGCAAGCTCAAGCTCCTACAGCGCCCTTTGCGCGTCCAAAAGGGTGGGCGGCGCTGCGGTGGCAAGGTCGGCCTTGCCCGCCACCTTCAGCGCAAACGCGTAAGTGAAGGCGATTTCCTCGAGCCTGGAAAACCGGCCGGATGCGCCGGCATGGCCGGAGTCCATGTTGATCTTGAACAGCACCGGATTGTCGCCGGTCTTGCGGTCGCGCAGCCGCGCTACCCATTTGGCCGGCTCCCAATAGGTGACACGCGGGTCGGTGAGACCGGCAAGCGCCAGGATCGGCGGATAGTCGAGTGCGGCGACATTGTCATAGGGCGAGTAGGCGGCGATCGTTCGGTAGTCTTCCTCCGAAGCGATCGGATTGCCCCATTCGGGCCATTCCGGCGGCGTCAGCGGCAAGGTCGCGTCGAGCATGGTGGTGAGCACGTCGACGAACGGAACCTCGGCGACAATACCGCCGAAGCATTCCGGCGCCATGTTGGCGATCGCGCCCATCAGCAGGCCGCCGGCCGAGCCGCCCTGTGCGACGATGCGGTCATGTTGCGTATAGCGTTCGGCGACGAGGTGGTGGGCGACCGCGACAAAATCGGTGAACGTGTTCATCTTATGCGCCCGCTTGCCGTCGTCGTACCAGCCATAGCCCTTGTCCTTGCCGCCGCGGACGTGGGCAATCGCGTAGACGAAGCCGCGGTCGACCAGCGAAAACAAATTGGTGTTAAAGGCGGCCGGGACCGTGATGCCGTAGGAGCCGTAGCCGTAAAGCAGGCAAGGCGCTGATCCGTCGAGCGGCGTGTCGCGATGGTGGATGAGCGAGATCGGCACCAGTTCGCCGTCGGCGGCGGGCGCCATCAGCCGCCGCGTCACATAGTGGTCCGGGTCGTGACCGGACGGAACTTCCTGCGTCTTCAGCAGCACGCGCTCGCGGGTCCGCATGTTGTAATCGAAGACCTGCGCCGGCGTTGTCATGGACGAGTAGGAAAAGCGCATGATCTCGGTGTCGTATTCATAAGATCCCGACAGGCCGAGCGAGAACGCTTCCTCGTCGAAGGAGATGAGGTGTTCCTCGCCGCTCTTGCGGTCATGCACGACGATGCGCGGCAGGCCTTCCTTGCGCTCAAGCCTGACCATATGGTCCTTGAAGCCGATCACCGAAAGGATCAGCCGGCCCGCTTCGTGCGGCACCAGTTCCTGCCAGTTGGCGCGCACCGGGTCGCTCGCCGGCGCCGTCATGATCTTGAAATCTTTGGCGCCGTCGGCGTTGGTGAGAATGAAGAAGATATCGCCGCCTTCTTCGAGGTCGTATTGCAGGCCGGTCTCGCGCGCCGAAACCAGCTTCGGTTCGGCGAACGGCTCGCTGGCGCTCATGATGCGATATTCCGAGGTCTCGTGGTCGTTGATGCCGACCATGATCCACTCGTTGGAGCGCGTGCCGCCGACATTCATAAAGAAGCCCGGATCGGTTTCTTCGTAGATCAGCCGGTCGTTCTCAGGACTCTCGCCAAGGGCATGGAACAGCACCTTGGAAGGACGGTGGTTGGGATCGAGGCGGGTGTAGAAAAATCCGTCATTTCCGGCATCCCACACGCCGCCGCCGCCTGTGTCCGGAATCCTGTCCGCGAGATCGTTGCCGTCGGCGAGATCGCGGACGCGAAGCGTGTAGAATTCGGAACCCTTGTCGTCGAAGGCCCAGAGAAGCTTGCGGTGGTCGGTCGAATGGTCGACGCCGCCGAGGCGGAAATAGGCTTTGCCTTCGGCCTCGAGATCGCCGTCGAGCAGGATATCTTGGTCGCCGCCATCGCGCGGCGTGCGGAAGTAACGCGGCTGCTCGCCGCCAAGCTTGAAAGATGAGCCATAGGCGTACGGCCCATCCTTCATCGGCACGGAAGAATCGTCTTCCTTGATGCGGCCCTTCATCTCCTTGAAAAGCTGCTTCCGCAACTGGGCGGTGTCGGCCATCAAAGCCGCCTGATAGGCGTTCTCGGCTTCGAGATGGGCGCGGATCTGGCCGTCAAGCAGGGACGGATCCCTGAACATCTCTTGCCAATTATCGGCTCTAAGCCAGGCATAGTCGTCCGTCCGGGTTACTCCATGATGCAGATCGAAGACCGGTCGCTTCTCGGTTTGTGGCGGGCTGGCAGTCGGAAATGCTGGGGTTCGGGTCATTGCGTCTCGCTGTGGAAGTTACTTGAATGGAGAATGAACACGCCGATCAGCGCAGGTTCAAGAGCCGGGGTAGATGTTTGCGCCGGGCTCCAGAAGATGAGCCGGAGGAGAGGGAAAAATGAAGTTCCGTTTTCACGCAGCCGCGGCTTTCGCCGTCGCTTCGACAGTCTTGGCCTTTATCGGCCAATCTCATGCAACCGTGTTCGCAGCTTGGCAAGTGAGCAACCTTCCGTTTGGCGACACGCTCAACGTGCGCAAGTATCCCGCGGGATCGTCCCAGAAGCAGGCCGCCTATCCCAACGGTGCCGTTTTGCAGATGACCGGGAGATGCACCGGCGGGATAAGCCTGCTCGACATTGCCAAGCAGCCGGTTTGGACACAAGAACAGAAGATCCGCTACCGCTGGTGCGAAGTCTGGCATGATCCGGCACACAACGGCAATTTTGTCACCGGCTGGGTCTACGGAAAATACATTACCCCACATTGATGGATCGGCGCCGGTCCGAAGCGCTGATTTCTGGCTTGTTTGCTACCAGCAAATCGCAACCTATGGTTTTGCAGATTCTGAAAACAACCAGATAGCCGGCGCCACAACCAAGCATAGCCAAGCATTGAGAACTTTTTACTGGCCATCGGGGATGTAACGGCAGCCCGACGGGGCGTCAGCCGTTGCTGGTCGGACCAGAAAATATCGCAAAATTACAGAGTGCACGAAAGGTTGAAGCTGATCGCGGAATATTTTATTAACATCGATGAATACAGCGCAAGAAGCGAATTGACTTACTTGGTTCACTGGCTCATTAGGATGTTGTGACGCGAATCGCAGAGGCTCTTTCCTGCAAAAATTTCGCGCGATGCCCGACCTGTCAAAAATAGGGCGCAGATAGAAACAACTCTCGTTGGGGCCATGAAGCCATGGATATTATCGAAACACCTTCCAGAAATAGTGATGCGCTGATCGAGTTGACGGCCGACGTCGTGGCCGCCTATGTCAGCAACAATCCGGTGCCGGTCGGCGAGCTGCCGAGCCTCATCGCCGATGTCCATGCCGCCCTCGGGCGCGTGGGCGGGACCAGTGAACAACCTCCTGCCGACAAGCAGAAGCCGGCAGTAAACCCGAAACGCTCCGTCCATGACGACTACATCGTCTGTCTTGAAGACGGCAAGAAGTTCAAGTCGCTGAAGCGCCATTTGATGACCCACTACGGTCTGACGCCCGACGAGTATCGTGAAAAATGGGGCCTGGACGCAAGCTATCCAATGGTTGCTCCCAACTATGCTGCCGCCCGCTCACAGCTCGCCAAGAAGATGGGTCTCGGCCGCAAGCGCAAGGGGCGCTGATATCGGCTCTTCCCAACGTGGGTTGAACGATCAACGGCGCCTCCGGGCGCCGTTTGGTTTTGGGGCATGCTGGGGCGATAGCGTTGCGCCATGTGCGGGCTGTCCGCCATTCGGGGCAATCGCGTGGCCTAATCAGGCGGTCTGCCTCAAGGCCGCCTCGGCGTCGCGCTTGATGCGCTTGACCATGGAACGAAGACCATTGGCGCGTTGCGGCGACAGGTGTTCGTCGAGGCCGAGTGCCTTCAGCGTGGCTTCCGCGTCGGTTTTCTGGATCTCGCTTGCAGGTCGTCTGGAAAACAGCGCCAGCATGATAGCAACGAGGCCGCGCACGATATGGGCGTCCGAATCGCCTGCGAACGTCACGATTGGGTCGGGACCCGGTCCATATTGGGTCGTCAGCCAGACCTGGCTGACGCAGCCGGGTACCTTGTTGGCGGGATTGCGTTCCTCATCGGGAAATGGCGGCAGGGCCTCGCCCAGTTCAATCACATAGCGATAGCGGTCTTCCCACTCGTCAAGCAGGGAGAAGTCGTCGCGGATCGTTTGGATCGTCGTAGTCATAGCTCCGGATATAGTCATCCGGCGACGCCGCGTCACGGAAAAAGAGGAAAAACACCATAGGCGTCGAGGGCGGACGGCCCGCGGTGCAGTGACCTCAGTTTTTCGCGGGCAAGTCGACTTTCGCCGGCAAGACGATGTCTTCGGGCACGCTGCCGGTCGTTGTCGCCGTGTCGGGTTCGGCAGTCTTTTCGTCCAACATGGCGGCCGCGATCTTGGCTGTCTCCTTGGCCCGGGCGGTGATCGTGTGCATTGCAGACTTGCCGGTCTCGCAGACGTCGGGCTTGCGCTCGCATATGCCGGCAAAGTCGCCGACCGCTTCCCGTGCCGCGAACAAGGCCTGGATCGGCCCGACGCTTTGGTGGCCCGTCTCGTCCGAGCCGACATTCAGCGGCAGCGCCAGAAGCACCAGCGAAAACCAGAAAGCCATTCTTATCAGAAAGCCCATCTGTATGCCCTCATTTGTGACCGGATCATGCATTCGTGCGGCATGACCTCTTTAGGGGTACGATAGTGGCATAGACGCGCAAAGGACGGCTTGCCCGGTCAGCGAAAATTTTCCTCAAATTTTAGGCAATTTCGAAACGAAGTGTTTTGCAAAGGATTTGTCTCAAACGCAGCCGATTTTCTTCACTTTAGGTTAACCATCCATCTGCCTGTTTTCCAAAGTTATTTCGCGAAGCGTGGCGTGCCGGTGGCGACTGTCAGAGGCGGAAGGGCGGATCGCCCGGATAACGCTCCATTTACTATGGCTGCAATTGCCAGGGTTTTGCCGCGCCGGCCTCCCAATATTTGCCTCAGGCCGGGCATTGATCGGTCCTGCCTTATCCATTCCTTAAACGCTGGATGCGAGTTTCAGATCAACAAAACCAACCTGCGAAGCAGGGCTGTTCACGACCAGGTGCGAGTGCGTTGAGTTGAGTTCGATAAGGGCCAGATACGTTGAGTTGCCCGGCGCCATGGCAGCCGGTTGCGAACGTATGGTTCATCCGTCGATCCTCGGACAGAACGACCGCCGGTGCCAGCGCCGGCTTATCGGTGTCATGCTGGCCGCTCCGTTCTTTGCCGCAGGTGCAGCAGTCACGCTGGTCACCTCGGGCATGGGCGCGGCCGTGACCATGGCTGCGATCTTTGCGACTTTCGGCCTCTGCTGGTTTGCCGCCTTGCTGGTGGCGGCAACGGGCAAGATGGCGTTCGCCGGCCAGGTCGCCCTGGTGATGGGCAGTCTTGCTCTTGCCGGTGTCATTGCCGCGGCGGGCGGTCTGGCCTCGCCGGTCGCCATGCTTGTCGTGGCGCTGCCGTTCGAAGCCTGGTGGATCGGCGCGTCTCGTCGCGCTGCACTCTGGGGTGTGGTGTCCGCATTTGTCGCTATCCTGCTGCAGGCCCTTGCCGGTTCTGTCATCCCGTTCGGCCCGGCGGTAACAGCCGCTTGGCATTGGCTGCTGCCGCTGGCTTGGGCGCTCACCGTCGTTCCCCGCGTCACGAGACTTGGCAGTCCGGCCGGCGCGCAGCTTGATCCGGCGACCGACGATCGGCTCGAGAAGATCATCGACGCCGTTGTCCTGCGGGCCGGCAGGCATGGCGAGGTTTTGGATGCGTCGGCAAAGGCGCGCACGATCCTGAAGCTGCAGCCGGAACTGCTGTTCGGTACCGGCCTGTTCGACCGTATCCATCTGTCCGATCGCGTCGCATACCTCAGCGCGCTGGCCGACATGCGCGACGGCGCGTCGGGGCGCCGGCTCGATCTTCGCGTCCGGCTGCCGCAAAACGGCCATGGCCCGACGGCGGACAACTACCGGCCGTTTTCCCTTGAGCTGATGCGGGCGGAGCAGGATGATGTCTTCACGTTCGTCTTGCGCGAGAACGACGAACTCGCCGGCTTGCGCGAAGAGCTTGCCGCCGCAAAAGAGGCGGCCGCATCTGCCGAAGTGGCGAAGGGACGGTTTCTGGCGGTCGTCAGCCACGAGCTGCGCACGCCGTTGAACGCCATCATCGGTTTTTCCGACATGCTGCTGCATGAGATGTTCGGCACCTTCAAGGATCCGCGCCAGAAGGAATATGTCGGCTTGGTCAAGGAGTCCGGCCAGCATTTGCTTGCCGTCGTCACCTCGATACTCGACGTGTCGAGGATCGAAGCCGGCGCCTACGCGACCGAGCCGGAACCGTTCCGTTTCGTGGAAGCGGTTGAAATGTGCCAGTCGATGATGCGCTTGCAGGCAGAGGCAAAGGAGATCGATCTGCAGGCTCAGATCGCACCGGATGCAGGCGAGATAAACGCCGATCGTCGTGCCGTGCAGCAGATACTCATCAACCTCGTCTCCAACGCGATCAAGTTCACGCCCGATGGCGGCGATGTCGTCGTCGGCGCCAAGCGGATCGGCTCGCGACTGCATTTCTGGGTCAGGGACACCGGCATCGGCATCGCCGAGGAAGACTTTGCCAATCTCGGCAAGCCGTTCATGCAGATCCAGAATGACTATACGCGCCGCTTCGAGGGAACCGGCCTCGGCCTATCGCTGGTGAAGGGCCTAGTGGCGCTGCACGAGGGCACGATGTCGATCGAAAGCATGCCGGGTGAGGGCACCACGGTCACGATCAGCTTACCGGTGAACGGACCGAAGGGACGTTCGACCGACAAGCCCGGCGTGCTGCCGATGCCTGCGGCCAAAACGGAGACGAAGGGGGACAGGCATGGCTCGCTCCGCAAAACAGCCTAAGGCGGTCAAGCGCCGCGGCAATGCCTTCCAGGGTGGCGCGGTCGCGGTCGGCAGCCTGATCTCGCGCAATCCGGTTCTGGTCGGCGGTTCGACCGCCTTCCTGGTGACGCTGTTCTACGTCTCGGCGAACGCCCTGTGGTATCAGCCTTTTCCTCATGCCGGCGCGTTTTTTGCGACCAGGAGCATAGAGAGCTTTCCTCGAGCAGGCGCCGACGAGCCCGAAACCACCATCAACATCGTGCGGCCGGGCTCGGCCCCGATCAAGAGCGATCCGGTCGTCGAGCAGATCCAGGGCATATTGAAGGACCTGGATTTCTATTCCGGCACGGTCGACGGCATTCCCGGCCCCAACACGCGTAAGGCCATCCAAGCCTATCAGCAGAAGGTCGGGCTCAACGCTTCCGGCGAGATCGACAGCGTTCTGCTCGATCAACTGGGCGCCACGCCAACCGCCTCGACGGTCGTGCCGCATCCGGCACCGCGCCCGGACGACATGGCCGCGATTCCCGTCTCCGCTTCGGCGCCGGCAGATGTGCCGGCGCAGGCACCCGACGCCCGCATCATCAAGATCCAGGCCGGGCTGAAGGCATTCGGCAATGACGATATGCAGCTCGATGGCGTGGTCGGGGCCCGCACCAAGGCAGCGATCAAGGAGTTCCAGTCGCTGTTCGGGCTGCCGGAGACCGGCGAGCCCGACGAGGTCGTCTACGTCAAGATGCGCGAGATCGGCCTGACCAACTGAGGCTTTGGCCCTACTAGTGGTCGAACGATCGCTCGCGGATTGGCGAAAACCTCGCTAAACAGCATCCGGATCTCGTCCGGGGTTTTGTAATGCGCGTAACCACCGATCTGTGGGTGTCGGCCCTGTTGCGCCGGGTTTTCGGCGCTGGCGGCTTCGCCGCCGTGGTCAAGCGCGGCGCGACCGAGGCCGGCGCCGTCTTCGTGCTGGCGCGTGGCCGCCTGGGCGAGGTTGCTTTGTTTGGACCGGCGCCGCAGACGAGCTACGATTCAGCCAAACCCGACGACCGCTTCTTCAGTCTGCTCGGCGCCGGCGATGATGCCGCAGTCTTTGATGCACGATTGGAGAGGGAAAAGAAATTCGATCCCGACATCTGGGTGGTCGAGATCGAGGCCGGCGCTGTTCCCGTCGAGGAACTTATTTCCGTCAAGTCGCTCTAACGATTATGGATGAAAACAAAGGCTTAAGGCGTTCGCTTGAATCTCTTTCAGACGCGACGCGCCTTAGGACTGGCGGCAGCATTATCGCTGTCCGCTTTGCGGATGTCGGCGTTTGCCGCGATGGGTCCAGCATTGCGAACGGCCTTCGACAGTGTCTCGGTCTTGCAGCCGCGTAGCCTGTCTAGCGCCGCGTCGCGATGCAGCAATCGGTAGCGGTCGAGGAAGATGCGGATGGCCCGCGGATGCGAAAACTCTGTAGGATAGAGGGCGACAGTGATCAGGAACGCTCTTTCTTCGCCGAGATCAAGCGCGCGTAGGGCGGCTAGAAGCGACGTGTAGTTCTGGTTTGCGGTGAGCGACCGCGCCGTTGAAAAATCGACTTCGAGCGCGTCGGCCAGTGCGGTCTGGAAGAATGCGGCGTTGCCGGTCAGCGCTGTCTCGCGCAGTTTGACATAGGTTTCAGTGCCGGCGAACGGATTGACAGTCGCGCCGCCGCTCTCAGCATCGGCACGCATCAACGACCGCAGCCGGCGCCGTGCATCCTCTGCGGCGACGCCGGGCACCTGCTGGCTGTCGGTGCCGGGCGCGACGACTTCGGCGCTTTCGGTCGCCGTCTTGGCGATCGCCTCCGGCTGCCGCACGCTCACCAGCGTCGGCTTTTCAAGCGCCCTGATCAGGTGGGCGATGGTGGGGTTCAGTTCCTTGCGGCGTGCGATGGCGCGCGCATGTGGCAAGCCGTGCCGTCCGATCAGCGCGATGAGGTCGATATCACTCAGCGCGCGCGAACGGATGAGCAACGGCGCGGCAACGTCGACCGGCTCCTCGCAAAGCCGGCGGACCAGCGCAGTGGGCGCATATTCGCATTCGGAAAGGGCGGCGGCGACGTAGCGGCGCGATTCGACCGACACACTGGCGAAAAGTGGAAGCGTCAGATCCTCAAGTTGCGCGATCTCCCGGCGTGAAGGGCGGGTGAGCGAACAGAACGCCGACACCGCGGCGCGGAACAGCCTTTCGGCCTTTCCCGATACAGCCCGTATAGCGATTTGCCTGAAATCCGAAGCTGACACGAAGGATACGCCTGACACTCGACACGATCTGGACCATGCTCGACCGGGGCTGTGTCGGTTTCGCATTGGCCTCGGGTCAGGATTTCCTGACCTCAGAACAAACATCAAATTAGCGGCGATCCGTTAGCGTTCCGTTAACCTACTGCCGCCCTTAATCAGATTGGAGGCGTTGCGTTGTGCTCCGGGGCAACCGAGAGGAATGCACGAACCATGGGCATTGTACTGTCTTTCGTGCCGCGAACGGCGGCAACCAATCGAGCAGAACGAAACACCGGGACGCCGGCGGCGGTGATCATTTTCCCCGGCGTTCGCTACGAGCAACGGGCGCTGACGGGCGAGACTCGGCCAGGCGCCGGTTCGGACAAGCCAGGCTCGTCAGGGACGATGCCGGGCTCGTCAGGGACGATGCCGGGCTCGTCAGGGACGATGCCGGTTCCGCATCATTAGAGCGCCGCGCGCCATGGACGCGCGAAGGACGCTCTAACCATATTTCGGCTGACGTCAGTAGTCCTGCAGTTCGCAGGAGCTCTGCTCGAGAAATCGCGACACGATCGGCCTCCAGCTGTCGTCGGGCACGAAGGAGCGGATGACGAACATGCCTTCGTCGATGGGCGCCTCGACGAAGATTGCCCCTTGCAGTTCCTCAGGAAGAGCCTTGCGGATCTCGATCATCTGCGCCGGCGTCAGTACGATACTATCCAGCACCCTTCCGGTCGCACTGTGATCATTGAAGGAGTAGATGTTGTGGCCGCTGCGGTCATAGACCGATACCGACCAGAACGGGACATTTCCCGGTGCCTTCACCCGCACCATCCCTTCGGACAGATTGAACCTGCAAGCAGCCGCATAAAACAGCGGATCGACGGATTTCACCACTGGCGTACCGCCGGCCTCCGCGTCCAGCCTAGTCATCCGATAAAGGTCCGAGGCCATGGCCAGCCGCGACCAGGCATTACGTTCGGAAAATTCCGGGACGAGCAGCAGCACGATGATGTGTACGATGCCGGCGCCAAGCAGGCCGAGCAAGATCGAGTGCAGCAGCCTACGCATTGCAGCCGACCTTCACGATCTGTGGCAGCGTGACATCCGAAAGGCCCGTACTGCTGGCGATCGGCGTGTCGTAGAATGTCAGCACGAGATACATCCGGCCGAAGCCGTCGGAAAGCAGCCAGTTGCCGGGTGCGGGGCGGTTGCTGACGGAAATCACCACGGAATTGTCGGGCTGACGCAGCACCTGGTAGGATTGAAGTGCCGCAAGCCTTGGCTTGCCGGTCTCGACCACGCCGAGCGATTGATCGGCGGCATAGAGGGTCCAGAATCGGGCCGTGGGAAAGCCGCCTTCGATTTGATAGACGCATTGGCGTTTCAATTGTTCGCCATCGGAATCGCGTTCGGCAATAAAGGACAGGCCTTCCGCCTGCCCGAGCGCAAGGATACCCTCGCGCGCCACGCGGGCTTTCGAATAAGGATCCGCCGCCTGCGTGCCGATATCGGGGAACGCCGTCCATGGGCCGATCCTGATCGCGCCGATGCCATCCTGCGTCTTGAGAGCGTACCAGACGCTGCCGCCGCCACCGCCGATGGCTATGGCAAGCGCGAGAAGCGTCAGGAATGCGTTCTTGAGCATGAGGAGTCGCGGGAAAGAGGGAATGCCGCTCGGGGATATCGCGGGGCAGGGGGCCATGGCAAGCGGACCTCTGTGGAATTGCCGGCGAGAAGGACAGCCTGGCCGGTCGTGCCGGCATTAAAGCGCCGACAGGGTCTCCGGCGTCGCGGGCGCCTGGAGGACGGGCGCCGACTGGAACAGTCTTGCGATGTCCCTGAGCGCCCGCGTGGTTTGGCTGGACAGCACCGGCGGGCGCTCGGCGGCGGCGTCGGCCGCTGCCTGCTCAGCATTCTTCTTTTCCGCTTCCTCGGCCTTGGCGGCGATCTCTTCGTCGACGAAGGGATGATCGAGACCGGGGATCGGCTTGAGATCGATATTCTGGTGCGCATAGACCATCAGCCGCTGCCAGACCATCGCCGGCAGCGAGCCGCCGGTCATGTTGTTGGTCGGAGTGAAGTCGTCGTTGCCGAGCCACACGGCAGCCGTGTAGTTGCCGGTGAAGCCGACATACCAGGCGTCGCGGTAAGATTGCGTAGTGCCGGTCTTGCCGGCCGAAACGATGTTGGGAAGGGCAGCGCGCCGCGCCGTGCCCATCACCGGCACCGCCGCCAGCATGGTGTTCATAGATTTCAGCGCCTGCTCCGAGAGTACACGGCGCGGCGGCGGCGCGTCCTTGGCGAAATCGTAAACCACCTCGCCGGTACGAGTAACCAGCTGGGTGATGCCATGGCGGGAGCCGACAAAGCCATTCTGGGCGAACACGCTATAGCCTGTCGCCTGGTCCATCACGGTCATGCCCGATGTGCCGAGCACCATCGTCTTGTGCGATTCGAGCGGCGATTCGACGCCCATGGCTTCAGCCATCGCCTTGATCGGCTTGATGCCGAGATGATTCTTGGCAAGCCGCACCGGCACGGTGTTGACCGATTTGGCCATCGCCGTGATCAGCGTGACCTTGCCGGCGCGTCCGTCATTGTAATTGTGCGGCGACCAGGCACCCCAGGAGATCGGCGCGCCGGAAACGACGGAGTCCGGCGTGAAGCCGTGCTCCATTGCTGTTGCGTATACGTAGGGTTTAAACGATGAGCCGCTCTGGCGCAGCGCCTTGGTGGCGCGGTTGAACTGGCTGGCGCCGTAGTCGCGGCCGCCGACGATCGCCCTGACTGCGCCATTGGTTTCGATGACGACCATAGCGCCTTCGGTGACGTTGTATTCCTTGCCGAACTGGCGGAGATGGAATTCCATCGATTCTTCCGCCGCCTTCTGGATGTTGGCGTCGAACGTGGTGTGAGCGACCAGCGAATGCTGGCCGGACTTTGCAGCGATCTTTTTGACCTCTTCGAATGCCCAGTCGAGGTAGTAATCCGGGCTCTTCTGCTCGCCGCGGTCGACGATTTCGGCCGGGTGCAGCCGCGCCTGCAGCACCTGACCCTCGCTCATAAAACCGGCCTCGACGAGGTTGGACAGCACCACATTGGCCCGCGCCCTGGCAGCAGGCAGGTTGATGTGCGGCGCGTATTTGGTCGGTGCCTTGAACAGGCCGGCCAGCATCGCCGCTTCGGCGAGGTTCACATCCTTGACGCTTTTGCCGAAATAGAAATCGGCGGCCGCTTCGATACCAAACGTGCCGCCGCCCATATAGACGCGGTCGAGATAGAGCTGCAGGATCTCCTTCTTCGACAGATTGGCCTCGAGCCACAGCGAGAGGAAGGCTTCCTTGATCTTGCGTTCCAATGTCCGTTCATTGGTCAGGAACAGGTTCTTGGCCAGCTGCTGGGTGATGCTCGATCCGCCCTGAACCACGGAATTCGCCCGCACATTCGCGAAGATCGCGCGCGAAAGGCCGAGCGCATCGATGCCGTAGTGATCGAAGAAACGCCGATCCTCGGTGGCCAGCACCGCCTTGATGACCTGGTCGGGCATCTCGTCGACCGGCACCGAATCACGCTGGATGATGCCGCGCTGGCCGATCTCATTGCCATAGCGGTCGAGGAAGGTGACGGCGAAATCGCCTTGGGCACGCCAGTCGCCAGCGGTTTCCTGGAAGGCCGGCAAGGCAAGCGCCAACATGACGACGATGCCGCCGGCGCCGAGCGTGAAACCTTCGCTCAACATTTCGATGATGCTGCGGCGCCAGCCGGAGACGCGGAAGCGCCGGAAAAAAATGGTGGCCGCTTCCCAGAACCGGCGCGCTTTGAAGCCGATCTCGTAGAGCGAGGAATCGAACCACGCATCCGCCGCCAGCAGCCTTGCGGCAATCGGACCTCTTCTCTTGCGTGGTTTCAAAGGACTGGCCATTCCAGGATCCGGCTGCGGCTACGCCTCTCACTGAGAAGCGGCACTCCTACCAGACTATTTGTCCATTTTGGCCCCGCTCACAAGGGCGATGGGACTTTCGCTGTACAGTTTGTTGTTACCAGGGTAGGGCCTGCCACCTCCGCCACCTCGCACCCGCTTACCGCGCCGCGATAAAGCGCACGAAATGCGCCACGTCGGCATCGCTTGGCTCCTGGCCGGTGAAACTGCGCAGATAGGCGGCGAGATGACTGACTCTCGCCTCGACCGGTTCCTTGAGGTCGAGCACATAATAACCGATCTGCATGTAGTAGAGCACGCGGGCGCGGATCAAGGCATCCTCTTCGTCGTAGCCATGCCGGCGATACATGTCGCGGATCGCGTCTAGCCGGTGATTGTCGGCCTGGTCGATGGCCAGGCGCACGTCGTCGGAGCGACGCGCCCATTCGCGGATGGCGAAGTCGAGCCTCGGATTGAACAGACGCTCGTCAGCCCAGCATTCGAACACGTTCATGACGCCCATGATGATGCTTTCGGCTGGCCGCTGCGCGCGTTCGACGATCGCCTTGGTGTTGGTATCCCGCCAATGGGCAAGCAACTGATCGAGCAGATCCTGACGGCTCTCGAAATACCAGTAGAAGCTAGAGCGCGAAACGCCGAGCTTCTGGCCGAGCGGCAGCACGCGCACGCTTTCGATGCCGTCTGAGATCAATGTCTGGAGCGCAAGATTGATCCAGTCCCAGCGCGTCACCTTGATGTTGCCGGGCGCCGGCTCGTCCTGCGGAGCAATCATGATCATGGCCGCACAATTGGCATGAGGGGGAGCTGCATACAACCGTACTAGACACATATGTACAGTGCAAGTATCCTGCCCGCCTCAACGAACTGGGCCGAGCGGCCGGCGCGCGTCATAGCGGCTTCTCCCTACGATCCCCAGAGCAGGGCAATACGGCAGGGCAATACGGCAATGAGGAGTATCCGCCATGATCGATGACGCCGCACGTGATCTCAGGTGCGAACGCAGGCGCGGACGAACCGGCGAGGCCGGCAGCGAGAGCAGTCGCCGACCGGACTATCGTTCGCTGAAGAACCCGTTTCTGCCGCAGCCGATCTTTTCGGCCGACCAGGTCGCCGCGATTCACGACACGGCGCTGCGCGTGCTCGAGGAACTCGGCGTCAAGGTGCTGCTGCCGGAGGCGCGCACCATTCTTGCTCGTGCCGGTGCTATGGTCGACGAGGACAGCCAGATGGTGCGCATCGGCCGCGACATTGTCGCGGCGGCGCTGGCCTCGGCGCCGAAATTGATCCGGGCGCACGCTGGTGACCGTGCCCGCGACCTGACGCTCGAGCTTGGCTCGATGACGTTCCTGGCGGGATCCGGGGCGCCGAACGTCACCGATCTAGAGCGCGGCCGTCGGCCGGGAACGCTAGCCGCCTTCGAGGATCTCATTCGGCTGGTGCAGCATTTCGACGTTCTGCACATGCTGGGGCCATGCATCGAACCGCAGGACATCGACAACCGTTTCCGCCATTATGCCGTCAACCGGGCTCAACTGACGCTCTCAGACAAGTTCCCGTTCGTCTTCGCGCGCGGCACGCCGCAGGTCGAGGACGGCTTTGAGATGCTGCGGCTGGCGCGCGGCCTGTCCGAGGACGAATTCCGTTCGGGCGCTCATTGCTACACTGTCATCAACACCAACTCGCCACGCCAGCTCGACATCCCGATGGCGCATGGCATCATCGACTTTGCCAAGGCGGGGCAAGTGTTGATCATCACACCTTTCTGCCTCGCCGGCGCCATGGCGCCGATCACGGTGGCCGGTGCGCTGACGCTGCAGCATGCCGAAGCGCTGGCCGGGCTGACGCTGGCCCAGATCGTGCGGCCGGGCGCGCCGGTCGTCTATGGTTCCTTCTCATCCAATGTCGACATGAAGTCGGGAGCGCCGGCCTTCGGCACACCGGAGCACGTCAAGGCGACGCTCGGCGCCGGTCAGCTTGCGCGGTTCACCGGCCTGCCATGGCGGTCAGGCGGCGGCAGCGCCGCCAACATTTCGGACGCGCAGGCAGCTCACGAAACGCAGTTCGCGTTGTGGGGCTCGGTGCTCGCGGGTGCTACGGTGTGCATCCATGCCGCGGGCTGGCTCGAAGGCGGCTTGAGCATCTCCTTTGAGAAGCTGATCACCGATATCGAGGCGCTGCAGACGGTCGCCGAACTCTGCGCGGCGACGCCCGGCGACGAAGATGCGATCGGCTTCGAGGCGATCGCTGAAGTGCAGCCGGGCGGGCATTTCTTCTCGGCCGGACACACAATGGCGCGCTACCGCACCGCTTTCTACGAGCCGCTGGTCGCCGACTGGTCGAATTTCGGCAACTGGACGCAGGCCGGGTCAAGAACCGCCACGGAGCGCGCCACCGGCATCTGGAAGCGGCTGCTGGCCGGTTTTCGGCCGCCGGCCTCCGCCGCTGCCACATCAGGTGTTCTCGACGAATTCATAGCGCGGCGCACGGAAGAGGGTGGCGCAGCACCGGTGTCGTGATGCGGTCCAGCACGCGCCTCAGATGGGGCGCTTGTCGCCGGTCTTTTGCAAGTCGCGACGTATCGTGCCGGCATCGGCTTGTCTGTGCTTGTCGGCGGCAAGTCTGCGAATGCGATCGAAGCGACTTTCCTCGGCCACTTTGGCCTTCGCATTTGGCTTCGGGACGAATGCGATCATGGATCGATCTCCTTGCCAATGGGATCGCGCCGGGGAAGATGCCCCGGCGGTTGTCTTTCAGGTCAGCAGCGGATGGTCAGTAGCCGCCCATGCCGGCCGCAGGCGCGGCATCCTTGGCTGGAATGTCGGTGATCATGGCTTCCGCAGTGATCAGCAATGCCGCGATCGATCCGGCATCCTGGAGCGCGGTCCGCACCACCTTTGCCGGGTCGACGATGCCGACCTTGATCATGTCGACATAGATCTCGTTCTGGGCATCGAAGCCCTGATTGTGATCCTTACTGTCCGTGAGCCTGCCGACAACGATCGAACCTTCGACGCCGGAGTTCTCGGCGATCTGGCGGATCGGCGCTTCGAGCGCTCTCGACACGATCGAGATGCCCGCCGTTACATCGGCATTGGCTCCGGTCAGCCCGTTCAGCACGGCCTTGGCGCGCAGCAGCGCGACACCGCCGCCGGGAACGATGCCTTCTTCCACTGCCGCGCGCGTGGCGTTCAGCGCATCGTCGATGCGGTCCTTCTTTTCCTTGACCTCGGACTCGGTCGCGCCGCCGACGCGAATGACCGCGACGCCGCCGGCGAGCTTAGCCAGCCGCTCCTGCAGCTTCTCCTTGTCGTAGTCGGAGGTGGTTTCCTCGATCTGCCCCTTGATCTGCTGGACACGCGCCTGAATCGTGGCCTTCTCGCCTGCACCGTCGATGATCGTCGTCGTGTCCTTCTCGATCAGCACGCGCTTTGCACGGCCGAGCATGTCGATGGTGATGTTTTCGAGCTTGATGCCGAGGTCTTCCGAGATCATCTGGCCGGCAGTGAGCACCGCGATGTCTTCCAGCATCGCCTTGCGGCGGTCACCGAAACCCGGCGCCTTGACGGCCGCAACCTTGAGGCCGCCGCGCAATTTGTTGACGACCAGCGTCGCCAGCGCTTCGCCTTCGACGTCCTCGGAGATGATCAGCAGCGGCTTGCCGCTTTGCACCACGGCTTCGAGGATCGGCAGCATCGCCTGCAGATTGCCGAGCTTCTTTTCATGGATGAGGACGTAAGGGTCCTCCAGCTCGGCGCGCATCTTCTCGGCATTGGTGACGAAATAGGGGCTGAGATAGCCACGGTCGAACTGCATGCCCTCGACGACGTCGAGTTCGGTGTCGGCGGTCTTGGCTTCCTCGACGGTGATGACGCCGTCATTGCCGACCTTGTCCATCGCCTTGGCGATCATGGCGCCGACGGTGGTGTCGCCATTGGCGGCAATGGTGCCGACCTGCGCGATTTCACCGGAAGATTTGACCTTCTTGGCGCGTGCCTGGATTTCCTTGACGACAGCGGTAACGGCAAGGTCGATGCCGCGCTTGAGGTCCATCGGGTTCATGCCGGCGGCAACGAATTTGGCGCCCTCGCGCAAGATGGAAGCGGCAAGCACCGTGGCGGTGGTGGTACCGTCGCCGGCAAGGTCGTTGGTCTTCGACGCCACTTCGCGCACCATCTGCGCGCCCATGTTCTCGAACTTGTCGGAAAGCTCGATTTCCTTGGCTACCGCCACCCCGTCCTTGGTGATGCGCGGTGCGCCATAGGCCTTGTCGATGACGACGTTGCGGCCCTTGGGGCCGAGCGTCACCTTGACGGCGTTGTTGAGGATTTCGACACCGCGCAGCATGCGGTCACGTGCATCGGTGGAGAATTTGATTTCCTTGGCAGACATGATTTTTCATCCCGTTTGTGTGTGGAGTAGGCCCGTTCGCTTTGGAACCAGAAAGACTTCGGCGTTCCGCCTGAAGCATCGGCTCGAAAATCGGAATCGATTTTCGGAAAAGCACGATGCGTAGATTCAAAAACTTGGAGCGTCCTTTGCGCGTCCAACAGGACGCGCGGCGCTCCAATCAGGCGGCCTTCTTGGCAGCGATGGTCTTCTCGATGATGCCCATGATGTCGGCCTCCTTCATGATCAGAAGGTCCTCGCCATCTATCTTGACCTCGGTTCCCGACCATTTGCCAAACAGGATGAGGTCGCCGGCCTTGACGTCGAGCGCGATCAGCGCGCCGCTTTCGTCACGCGCGCCCGGCCCGACGGCGATTACTTCGCCTTCCTGCGGCTTTTCCTTGGCATTGTCGGGAATGATGATGCCGCCCTTGGATTTGGTGTCGCTTTCGGCGCGCCGAATGACGACGCGATCGTGGAGGGGCCGGAATTTCATGGGAACTCTTTCTGGGGCCGGCTTAGGCGGCCGCTCCCTTCTATAGGCCCGTTGGCACTCGATTGATAGGAGTGCCAAAAAATATTCATGCTCTGTCGGAAACTATTGAATAGTATTATTTTGCTGTTTCATTTTCAGAATTTCGACCAATTCAAAATAATCCGGAAGTTGAATTTTTCGTTCCGAGTACCTATTTTAGATGGGAAATTCACTTTCATAATCTCGGTCAAAAGGAGATTTTATCGATGGCGGAATTCAGTCAGAATATCATGGAGAAAGCTGAAGCGCGCTTCATGGAAAAGCAGAAAAAGACTGCGGAGCGAAACCAGGCAACGGCCGAATATGTTTCCGAGGCCAAGGCCAGGGTCATCAAGACGGCAAGATTGCGGGCGTTGCGGCTGGCCAAGGAAGAGGCCGACCGCGCCGCGGAGGCACTCAATCCCGTCGCTCCCAAGAAAAAGCGGACGTCACGGGCGGTCAAGAAAGCAGAGGTTGCATCAACGGAGGTCAAGTCATGAGCCTGACATTTCCCAATCGAAGCCGCAGCTACGACGAGGCGGGCAAACGCATCCGCTTCGTCGGCCATGACGGCATGTTCCAGATTTCCTTCTCTGTCGCCACGGATGCCATCTCGAAGGCACCATCAGAGGAACCAACTGCTGAAGCCATCTATTTGGCGGCGTTCGACACCGCCTCCAGTTCCATCCATGAAATCGCCAGAAATGCCTATGCCCGCACTCGCAAGAGCATATATGTGCTGACCGCGGCCGATTTTCGCTAAATCCCGACCGGCTGCGCGATCGGGGCCAACACGCCAGATTCCAACCTTGGCGCAAATGCCGCCTGAGGCGGGCTCAGGATTCGCCGTCCGCCTTTGCCCGCAGCTTGACGTCTCGGCTGTTCAGCCGATCGACCATCGCGTCCGCATCGCGTGTGTTCATGCCAACCATGACCTGGTGCTTCAGCTCGACGGGCTGGCCGGTGAAGACATCGAAGACGGTCCAGCTGTGCGGATGCTCCATGCGCAGTGCGTAGCGGTTTGCCATTCCGGCATCCTTTTCGTTTCCGCCGCCGATCGACGAATGTCGATTGGTCAGGCCTGCGTGATGTAAAACACTGCCGCCAGGACAAGGACCGTCCACACAACGACGGACAGCTTCAAGGCCAGGGCCCCGTGTGAAGACAAAAGCTTCCGAATGCGGATCACCATGTTCTTCGACACGGTCGGCGCCGCAGCAATGGCTGCTGGCGGCTTGATCCCAAGCTTTCCAAAGACAGGCAGCAGCGATGGCTCGCGCACGAAAATACCTCGAATGTCCGGAGAAAACCGAGCACCTTCATAGCACCGTTTTTTAAACGCCTTGCATGCCAAATGAGAGAAGGCACGGTTGGTCACCAACCGTAAAGACGTCCCTGACTCGAAAGGCCGCGTCATTGGGGTCCCGTGATCTGGCGCCAGAATTTCAATGCGGCTACGCTGCAAGCGGAAATCGCCGACGGGGCGAAGGCCTGTTCAGTCGTGACGGGCGAGGGAGAAGACGATGACCGCGCCGGCCGCCGCGCTGCAGAAGGCCTTGTTCGAAGCGCTGAACGGTGATGGTTCCCTGTCAGCGGCATTGGGCGGCGCAAAACTGTTCGATCATGCCCCGGAAAATGTCCCATTTCCCTATGTCACCTACGGCCGGACCAGCGTCTACGACTGGACGACCGGCTTGGAGAACGATGCCGAGCAGCTTTTCACGCTGCATTTCTGGTCGAAGTCCGAGGCCAGGAAAGAAATGCTCGATGCGATGGACATGGTCAGCGCGCGGCTTCAGGATGCGGCGCTCGCGCTCGACGAGCATCGCCGCGTCAATCTCAGGCTCGAATTCACCGAGGCCCGCTACGACGAGGATCTTTCAGCCTATCACGGGCTGCTGCGCTTTCGCGCCGTGACGGAAGAAAACGCCTGACGCGCTTTCAATCTGGCTGCAACAGAGTCTAGACTGCGTTTGGATGAATTTGCCGGGTTGGGGCGGGGAAATCCTAAGCTCGGTTGTCTCGCGTTTCAGGGGGTGAGATAGGCACGTGTTGCAGGCGTTCACTGTTCATTTCACGTTCAGCACCGATGCGTTAGGACGCTGATCATGAAAACGCTTCGCTCCCACTTCCGAACCGCGACACTGGCGCTCTGCGCTGCCGGTCTGTTTGCGTCGCAGGCGACGGCGCTGCCGGTCATCGTGCCCGAGCAGAACCGGCCGATCGTCCTGGCTGCCTCCGACTGCTACGCGATCGGTCAGCAGGTTGCCGAGCAGAAAGGCGGCACGCTGGCCAAGGCGTCGCAGTCGACGCGCGGTGGCCAGCCGGTCTGCGTCATCGTCGTGCTGGTTCCGGGCAAGGACGGGCAGCGTCCGCGCCGCACCGAGATCGTCGTGCCGCTGAACTGATCCCTGCCGTTTCCCAGGCGCTGGAATCGGCCTATATCTGACGCGCAGCTTCTCAACAGGTATGATCCCCGCATGCGCGTACTCGTTGTCGAAGATGACAAGGATCTCAACCGGCAGATATCGGACGCGCTGGTCGATGCCGGCTATGTCGTCGACCGGGCTTTCGACGGTGAGGAAGGGCATTTCCTCGGCGATACCGAACCCTATGATGCCGTGGTGCTCGACATCGGCTTGCCGCAGATGGACGGCATCAGCGTAGTCGAGCGCTGGCGGCGCGGCGGCCGCAAGATGCCGGTCCTCATTCTGACGGCCCGTGATCGCTGGAGTGACAAGGTATCCGGCATCGACGCCGGCGCCGACGACTATGTCACCAAGCCGTTCCACATCGAAGAGGTGCTGGCCAGGGTCCGGGCGCTCATCCGGCGCGCGGCCGGCCATGCATCGTCCGAGTTGACCTGCGGGCCGCTGCGGCTCGACACCAAGGCCTCCAAGGCCGATGTCGACGGTGTGCCGCTGAAGCTGACGTCGCACGAATTTCGCCTGCTTGCCTATTTGATGCACCATATGGGCGAAGTCGTGTCCCGGACCGAGCTGGTCGAGCATCTCTACGATCAGGATTTCGACCGCGATTCCAACACAATCGAGGTCTTTGTCGGGCGGCTTCGCAAGAAGATGGGCATCGACATGATAGAAACCGTTCGCGGCATGGGCTATCGAATGCGTGAGCCGGAGGCGTAAGGCGGAACCGCTCAAACAGACTGCAAGAACGCCGCTTTCACTGCGGTTCTGGCCGCGTTCGCTGGCGTTCCGGGTGATCGCCTTTTCCACGGTCTGGGCGATACTCACCCTGATTGTCATCTTCACACTGATCACGACCCTCTATCGCCAGGCGAGCGAGCGCGGTTTCGACAGCTTGTTGTCGGCGCATCTGTTCAATCTGATCGGCTCGGTCGGCGTGTCCGAAGGCGGTTCGCTGACCGGCGCTCCCGACCTTGGCGATCTTCGGTTCTCGGAGCCGAATTCCGGCTGGTACTGGTCGGTGGAGCCTGCGTCGGAAGGCGTGCGCGGTGAGCTGCACTCCTCTTCGATGACCAAGATGATCCTGTCGCCAAGCGTCGCCGAGGTTCCTTTCAATGCCAGCTTCCAGCGCAGCTATGCGACAGAAGGGATCAATGGCGAGGAGTTGGAAGTGTTCGAGAGCGAATTCATTCTCGACGCGAAAAATCGCGCAGCGCGCTTCCGTGTCATGGGCAACAAGACCGAGCTCGAGCAGGAGATAGGTGCCTTTCAGCGTCGCCTGCTGACCTATCTTTCCCTGTTCGGCGTCGGCATGATCGCCATCAACGCCATTGCCATCCTGCTGGGCCTGCAGCCACTGCGCCGGGTCAGGGACGCTCTCGCCATGGTGCGCGAAGGAAGCGCGCAAAGGCTCGACGGCCGCTTCCCGGCCGAGATCGAACCGCTCGCCAACGAGACCAATGCGCTGATCGAAAACAACAAGCGTATCGTCGAGCGCTCGCGGACGCAGGTCGGCAACCTCGCCCATTCACTGAAGACGCCGCTGGCGGTGCTGATCAACGAGGGGCGGGCGCTTGGCGGCGCCAAGGGCCAGCTCATAGCCGAGCAGGCCGCCTCGATGCAGAAGCAGGTTGATCATTATCTGCAGCGCGCCCGGGTCGCGGCGCAGCGCGACAGCGTCGTCTACCGCACGCCGGTGGCACCGCTGGTCCAACGCATGGTGCGCGTGCTGCAAAAACTCAACCCGCAGACCGCTCTCTCGCTTTCGCTGCCGGCAGTCGATATCGTCTTTGCCGGCGAACGCGAGGATCTGGAAGAATTGCTTGGCAATCTGCTCGACAACGCCATGAAATGGGCAAAGAGCGCGGTCGCCGTGTCGGTGGCGCCAATCTCCGGCAAGAAGAGTGGCGTAGGCAAGGAGGGTGCTGTCAATCTGTTCGAGATCAGCATCGAAGATGACGGCCCGGGCATTCCCGAAGACAAGGCGCGCGAGGCGCTCAAGCGCGGACGGCGGCTTGACGAGACAAAGCCGGGGACCGGGCTTGGACTTGCCATTGTCGCCGACCTGGTCAACGAGTATGGAGGCGTTCTGGCTCTGGAACGGTCCAGCATGGGCGGGTTGAAGGCGGTGGTTCGATTGCGGAGCCTTCACTAGACTAATGCTTTTGCTGGGCCAGTCGACATTGATCGACGGGGCGTGATATTGCGGCATGTCGACTGGTCCCGGAGCCGTCGGCCGCGGCCAAATTTCCGACAAACATCGACACTATGGCCACGCCGACTTCCCCGATGGCGCGGCCCAGCTCTAACTCAAGAAAACCGGTTGTTGGCATGAAGATTCGCGTCGCGCTCGTTTCCGCACTGCTGGCCGTTTCCGGCTGCACGACGCTGGGCAACAGCCCGGGGCCCACGGTGGCGCCGCAGCCGGCCGCCACGCCGCCAAGTGACGGCAAGATCGCGACGACGATCATTTCCGCCATGGGGGGCGGCCTCGTCAGCGGATCGATCGGTACCGGCTTGAGCGATCCGGAAAAGCGCAAGGCGCTGGAGGCGGAATACAGGGCGCTCGAGCACACGGCGAGCGGCCAGAAGGTGACGTGGAAGAGCGATCGGTCGGCGCATTACGGTGAAGTCGTGGCCGCCCAGCCCTATCGTGTCGGCTCGCAGGACTGCCGGCAATACACCCATACAGTCTTTACCGGCGCCGCCGGCGCCACCGCGCGCGGAACGGCTTGCCGCAACGCCGATGGCAGCTGGACGCCACTGACATAACGACCGGCCGGATAGCTCCGGTTGACATCGATCAAGGACATGCGACGCATCTGCCGTCAAAGCGTCGCAGGACGCCTGTGTTGGCAGGGCAGGGCTCTGCCGTTATTGGAAGAAGCATGCTGTTCTGGGTCATAGCTGCCATTCTCACGTTGGGTGCAAGCCTGGCGGTTCTGCTGCCGCTGGCCGGCGGCTCGAAGGGTGGTTCAGCGAGCAGCGATCATGACCTTGAAGTCTATCGCGACCAGTTGTCCGAGCTTGACCGGGACGTGGCGCGTGGCCTGATCCAGCCGGCGGAGGCCGAAGAGGCGCGTGCGGAGATCGCCCGCCGCATCCTTCGCCTGGACAATGCCGCCGATAAGGCAGCGGCGCGGCAGCCGTCGACGGCGACCAGACTGGTTGCGACGGCCGCCGTCCTGGCGATTCCCCTGGTCAGTTGGGGGTTGTACAGCCAACTCGGCTCGCCCGATCTGCCGTCGCAGCCGCTCAGCGAGCGGATGGCCAAGAATCCCGCCGACAGTTCGGTGGACGAACTGGTGGCGCGCGCCGAGGCCCACCTTGCCGCCAATCCGTCTGATGGCAGGGGTTGGGATGTTCTGGCGCCGGTCTATCTGCGCATGCAGCGGTTTTCCGATGCGGTGACGGCTTACCGCAACGCCATTCGCCTCGACGGCGACAGCGCTGCCCGCCAGGCCGGCCTCGGCGAGGCGATCGCCAGCGCAGCGGGCGGCATTGTTTCGGCCGACGCTCAGGCCGCTTTCGAGGCGGCGCTGAAGCTCGATCCGGCAAATCCGAAGGCCAGCTTTTATCTGGCGTTGGGCATGGCGCAGGAAGGCCGCACTGAGGAGGCAACAGCTGGCTGGCAGAAAATGCTCGCGGCCTTGCCGCAGGATTCGCCATGGCGCGGCCCAGTCGAGCAGGCACTGGCCGAATCCGCCAGGCGGAGCGTCGCTTCGGGAGAGCCTGCAAAAGGCCCGAACGCCGGGGATGTCGAGGCCGTCTCGTCGATGTCGCCGCAGGACCGGGAAGCGATGATCAACACCATGGTGGCGGGGCTTGATGAAAAACTTCGCCAAAACCCGCGCGATACGGAAGGATGGATGCAACTTATTCGTTCCTATGTGGTGCTGGGCAAGGCCGATCAGGCGCGCGACGCGCTCAATCGCGGTATCGCCGTTTTTGGCTCCGATAGTGAGGAAGCGAAGAAATTCACCGCCTTTGCTGTCTCGCTCGGCCTGACGGCGACGGAGTAAAACATGACGCGCAAGCAGAAAAGACTGTCGGTGATCGCCGGAGGGTTGGCCTTTCTCGGTGCCGCCACCGGCCTGACCTTCTACGCGCTCGGCCAGAAGGCTTCCTACTTCTACATGCCCGCCGATCTGACCACCGCCAGCCTGCAGCCAGGGCAGCGTATCAGGCTCGGCGGCCTCGTCGAGAAAGGCACGATCGAGCGCGATCAGGGGGCCACCGTCGCTTTTTCGGTGACCGACAATCAGAAGCAGGTCAAGGTCACCTACACCGGCATTCTTCCCGATCTTTTCCGCGAGGAGCAGGGCGTCATCACTGAAGGCACGTTCCGCCCGGACGGCGTCTTCGTCGCCGACAGCGTGCTGGCCAAGCACGACGAGAACTACATGCCCAAGGAGGTGGCCGACGGTCTCAAGTCTAAGGGCGTGTGGCAGGAGAGCAAAAGTGACTAAGCAGGTTCCGCAAAAGTGTCGCACGGTTTTGCGGCAAAAAACTGCGGCAAAACAAAAACCTGGCGAGCGCCAGAATGGTTGAAACCGGACATTTCGCGCTGGTCCTGGCATTCGCGCTGGCCTTGGTGCAGACGCTGGTGCCTCTGGTCGGCGCGCGCATGAACAACCTCAGGATGATGGCCGTCGGCGGCCCGGTCGCGGTGACCGGCTTTGCCTTGACCGCGCTGTCCTTCGCGGCGCTGGCGATAGCCTATGCGACGTCGGATTTTTCGGTGGCCAATGTCTGGGACAACTCGCATTCGCTGCAGCCGCTGATCTACAAGATCACCGGCACCTGGGGCAATCACGAGGGCTCGATGCTGCTCTGGGTGCTGATCCTGACCTTCTTCGGCGCGCTCGTCGCTGCTTTTGGCAGCAATCTTCCCGCGACGCTACGAGCCAACGTGCTGGCCGTGCAAGGGGCGATCGGCGCCACCTTCTTCCTGTTCATCCTGGCGACGTCCAATCCGTTCGCCAGGCTCAATCCGGCGCCGATCGAGGGCCGCGATCTCAATCCGATCCTGCAGGATCTCGGCCTCGCCATCCACCCGCCGCTGCTCTATCTCGGCTATGTCGGCTTCTCGATCTGCTTTTCCTTCTCGGTCGCCGCCCTTATCGAAGGCCGCATCGACGCGTCCTGGGCCCGCTGGGTGCGACCATGGACGCTGGTCGCCTGGATGTTCCTGACCGGCGGCATCGCCATGGGCTCTTACTGGGCCTATTACGAACTTGGCTGGGGCGGTTTCTGGTTCTGGGATCCGGTCGAGAACGCCTCGTTCATGCCTTGGCTGGCCGGCACCGCGCTGCTCCATTCGGCGATCGTCATGGAAAAGCGCTCTGCCTTGAAGATCTGGACGTTGTTGTTGGCGATCCTGACCTTCTCGCTATCGCTGCTCGGCACCTTCCTGGTGCGCTCCGGCGTGCTCACTTCCGTCCACGCCTTCGCCACCGATCCGACGCGCGGCGTGTTCATTCTCTGCATCCTGACACTGTTCATCGGCGGATCGTTGGCGTTGTTCGCCCTGCGCGCCTCGAGGCTGACGGCCGGTGGCCTGTTCCATCCGATCTCGCGCGAAGGGGCGCTGGTCCTCAACAATCTGTTCCTGACCACGGCCACCGCCACCGTGCTGATCGGCACGCTGTATCCGCTGGCCGTCGAGGCCGTTTCAGCCGACAAGATTTCGGTCGGCGCGCCATTCTTCAACCTGACATTCGGCCCGCTGATGGTGCCGCTTCTGGTCGTTGTCCCGTTCGGGCCGCTGCTGGCCTGGAAGCGTGGCGACATTTTCGCCGTCGCCCAGCGGCTGATGGCGGCCTTCGCTGCAGCGCTTCTGGCCGTGCTGGTGACGGCCTTGTTCATCGACGGCGCGTCGGTGTTCGCAGCACTCGGCGTCGGCCTAGCCTTTTGGCTGATCTGCGGCGCGCTCACCGATGTTGCCGTCAAGTCCGGCTTTGGCATTGTCGCGCCCAGCATCATGCTCAGGCGCTTCGCCGGCCTGCCGCGCTCGGTCTTCGGCACCGCGCTCGCCCATCTCGGTCTCGGGCTGACGACGCTGGGCATCGTCGGCACGCTTTGCTTCGGCACCGAAAAGATCTTGTCGATGCACGCTGGCGAGACCGTGCAACTGTCCGGCCACACGCTGCGATTCGAAGGGCTCTATCCGGTTCGAGGGCCTAACTACAGCGAGGATCGCGGCCGCTTCGCCCTGCTCGGCGCTGATGGAAGCACCACCGCCGTGATCACCTCGTCCAAGCGCTCCTATCCGGTCCGACAAATGACGACGACCGAGTCCGGTATCAAGACGATCGGGTTCAGCCAACTCTATCTCTCGCTTGGCGACGAGGGGGCCGACGGCTCCGTCGTGGTGCGGCTGTGGTGGAAGCCGCTGGTGACGCTGATCTGGGGTGGCGGCCTTGTCATGATGGCAGGTGCTGCGATGTCGCTCATGGACCGGCGGCTGCGCGTCGGGGCACCGTCCCGCCGCCGCAAGTCGGCGGGCGCCGTGCCTTCCGCGAGCCTGCCATGACCGCGAGATTTTCGCTGGCCTCGCTAATCCTGCTGCTGACACTGTTGTTTGCCGGCGCCGCACTTGCGGTGAAGCCCGACGAGGTTCTGGCCGACCCGGCGCTCGAGGCGCGGGCGCGGACGCTTTCGGAAGAGCTGCGCTGCATGGTTTGCCAGAACCAGTCGATCGACGAATCCGATGCCGACCTTGCCCGCGATCTGCGCGTGCTGGTGCGCCAGCGCCTCGTCGCCGGCGACACCGACCAGCAGGTGATCGACTACATCGTTTCCCGCTATGGCGAGTTTGTGCTGTTGAAGCCGCGCTTCAGCCTGCGCAATGCGCTGTTGTGGGGCACGCCGGTCCTTCTGCTGCTTGCCGGCGGGATTTTCATCGTGCTGACCGCCCGGTCGCGCCGTTCGACGCCTGCGGCCGTGCTCACCGCCGAGGAGAAGGCAGCGTTGGACAAGATGCTGGGTAACTAATTAGGCCATTCCTCCGGCGGCCAGTCCCGTGACGTGTGAATGACGTGCAAGATAACGACGCTCTCACGCCCGGCGATCGGCCGCAGCTCATAGGCAATGACGTAGGGCAGGCGGCTGATGGGCTTCTCATAGGTGCCTGTTACTCGGCCAGGCCGGCCCGTCGCCATGTCGCCAAGACCGCGGCCCGCATCACGAATGCGATCCGCAAGGCGTCTGGCGGCGGCTGGATTGTCCCGCGCGATGAAGGCGATTTGCTGTTTGATGTCGTCCAGCGCTTCTCGCGACCAAAAGACGAACCGCTTCACGCCTTGTCCGCACGCCTGGCTTTCGACGCTTCGATGACGGCGTCGATTTCCGCCATGGCTTCGTCGTGCGGCACGACACGGCCAGTTGCCGCGTCGGCCATGCCGCGTTTGATGCCTTCGATGATCTCAAGCTCGCGATCGACATAGGCCGATATCGCCTCGGCCGCGAGGAAGGATTTGCTGCGCCGAGTGTCGGCGGCGATCCGCTCCAGCTTCAGCTTGGTTTCGGACGAAACCCGAATCGTCATGGTGGCGCTTGCGGTCATGGTGAAGGCCTTGTGCTGAACTGTGTACAACATAGGGCAACGGACGGGCGCAACCAAGGCGTTTGTGCCCGCAAACATTACGAAAGTTTCATGCACCGGAAATGGCGCCGTAATGTGCGCGCCTCTATTTCTCTTGCCCGAGGATGCCGACCGAAGCGCATCCCTTGAAAGAGGATACGAGACCCATGAATATTGCCCCCAATTCATATCCCCGCACCCGCAAACGCCTGATGGCTGCCGCCGCTTCTGTGGCCATTGCCGGCGCGATCGGCTTCGGCGCGGTTGCCACCGGGACAGCCCCGGTCCTGGCCGACGCGGTCCGTGTCGAGGCACCGCAGGTCCCGAGCTTTGCCGACGTGGTCGAGCGCGTTTCGCCGGCGGTCGTCAGTGTCCGAGTCAAAGCCAAGATAGAATCGACCGCCGACGACGGCTCCGACCTGCCCGACGCCTTCGGCAATCTTCCCGACGATCCGCAATTGCGCCGCTTCTTCAGGGAGTTCCGTGGCTTTGGCGATCAGGATGGCCCGGATGGAATGCGGCGTTTCGGACGCCGTGACCGCCAGCCGCGGCCGGTCGCCCAAGGATCCGGTTTCTTCATCTCCGAGGATGGCTACCTCGTCACCAACAACCATGTCGTCGGAGAGGGCTCGTCCTTCACGGTGGTGATGGATGACGGCAAGGAACTCGACGCCAAACTGGTCGGCACAGATCCGCGCACCGATCTCGCAGTGCTCAAGGTCGAAGGCGACCGCAAGTTCACTTATGTCGACTTCGCCGACGATTCAAAGGTTCGCGTCGGCGACTGGGTCGTGGCCGTCGGCAATCCGTTCGGCCTCGGCGGCACGGTCACCGCCGGCATCGTCTCGGCCCGTGGTCGCGATATCGGCGCCGGTCCTTATGATGACTTCATCCAGATCGATGCCTCGGTGAACCGCGGCAATTCGGGCGGCCCGACCTTCAACCTCAACGGCCAGGTCATCGGCATCAACACCGCGATCTTCTCGCCGTCCGGCGGCAGCGTCGGCATTGCCTTCGACATTCCCGCGTCGACCGCCAAACAGGTCGTGCAGGATTTGATAGAGGACGGCACCGTCCAGCGCGGCTGGCTTGGCGTCGAGATCCAGCCGGTCACCTCCGAAATCGCCGAATCGCTCGGGCTGAAGTCCGATAAGGGCGCGCTCGTTTCCAGCGCCCAGGACGATGGTCCCGGCAAGAAGGCCGGCATATCAGCTGGTGACGTCATCACTCAGGTGGACGGCAAGGACGTCGCTTCGCCGAAGGAACTCGCCCGCCTGATCGGCGCCTACCAGCCCGGCAAGCCGGTCGACGTCACGCTGTGGCGTGACGGCAAGAGCGAGACCGTCAAGGTCGATCTCGGCACGCTGCCTTCGAGCGACAAGCAGGCTTCGGCCGACCAGCAGCCTTCCGCTCCGCCAAAGGCCGATACGCTGGCCGATCTCGGCCTCACCGTCACCAGATCCGATGATGGCAAAGGGCTTGTGGTGACCGATGTCGATCCCGATAGCGATGCCGCCGATCGCGGCATCCAGCCCGGCGACGTCATCACCTCGGTCAATTCGACGGAGGTCAATGGCACCGACGACGTCGCCAAGGCCATGGCCGATGCCGCGAAGTCGGGCCGCAAGGCGGTGCTGATGCAGATCACCCGCGACGACAGCAACCGCTTCGTCGCGCTGCCTGTCGCCAAGGGCTAACGTTCCAGACTTTTCCGGTGCGGCGGTTTCAAACACCCCGAGCCGTCGCATGGGAAAAGCACGGGGCTGAATGCGTTAGTCAGTCATCGTGGTCCGCCCCAGCGGCAGCGGGCTCCCACCGCCCGCCGCCGCTCGAGCAGAGCATAACGACATGCTCAAACAACAAAGCATGTCGCCCAAAAGTGTGAAGCGGTTTTGGGATGACGGCATGCTCAAGCAACAAAGCATGTCGCCCAAAAGTCCGCCTCGGGCTTGTCCGAGGGTGCCGGCGGCTCGGGGTCAACGATATTCCAAAACAAAGACTTACTGCGTATCCTTGAATCACTTTGTTCGCGATACGCCCTGGTGAGGCCACGACGCATATGCCGGCCACTCAATCTTCCAGCGAAATCGCGTATAACGGTCCCATGAAGATTCTCGTCATAGAAGACGATCGCGAAGCGGCCGATTACCTCCAGAAAGCCTTTACCGAGGCCGGCCACACCGCCCATATCGCCGGCGATGGCGAAACCGGCTTCGCGCTCGCTGATTCCGGCGACTATGACGTGATGGTCGTCGACCGCATGCTGCCGCGCCGCGACGGCCTGTCGGTCATCGCCGGTCTGAGATCCAGAGGCAACACGACGCCGGTGCTGATCCTGTCGGCGCTTGGCGAAGTCGACGACCGGGTCACCGGCTTGCGCGCTGGCGGCGACGACTATCTGACCAAACCCTATGCCTTTTCCGAGCTTCTGGCCCGAGTCGAGGTGCTGAACCGCCGCGCCAGCGCCAGGGAAGCCGAAACCGTCTACCGGGTCGGCGATCTCGAACTCGACAGGCTCTCGCATTCGGTGCGGCGCGCGGCGCGCGAGATTACGCTGCAGCCGCGCGAGTTCCGCCTGCTGGAATATCTGATGCGCCATGCCGGCCAGGTGGTGACGCGCACCATGCTGCTGGAAAATGTCTGGGACTATCATTTCGATCCGCAGACCAACGTCATCGACGTTCACGTCTCGCGGCTGCGCGGCAAGATCGAGAAGGGCTTCGACAAGCCGATCCTGCACACGGTTCGTGGCGCCGGCTATATGCTCAAGAGCGGGTAGCATGGCTCTTTCCATGCCGGCCATCATGAAGACGACGGCAGCGCGGCTTTCGGCGCTTTATCTCCTGCTGTTCGCCATCTGTGCGGTGCTGCTCGTCTTCTATATGACCTCGCTGTCGGCACGCATGCTGACCGGCCAGACGCAGGAGACCATCAACGACGAAGTGCTCGGCCTCGCCCGGGCCTACCAGCGCGGCGGCTTGCCGCTGCTGGTCCGCGTAGTCGAACAGCGCTCCCGCCAGCCCGGCGCCAATCTCTATTTGATCGCCGACACCAACGGCCAGATCCTAACCGGAAATGTGCAGAGCCTGGAGCCCGGCGTTCTCGAGGCAGAGGGCTGGACGACGGAGCCGTTTTCCTACCGGCGCTTCGGCGAGGGCGAGCTCGAGCGGCAGCGCAACCCGGTCACAGACCCGAACGAACCCAGCCAGAGCGAAGTCCAGGTCGAAGGCGAGAAGGGCCACAACGCCATTGCCTTGGTGCTGCGCCTGCCGAACCAGATGATCATGCTGGTCGGCCGCGATCTTGGCGAGCCGGAGCGGTTCCGCGCCATCATCCGCCGCGCCTTGATGCTGGCGCTCGGCATGATGGCGCTCGGCGGGCTCCTGATCTGGTTCTTCGTCGGCCGCGCAGCGCTGAAGCGCATCGACAGCGTATCGGAGGCCAGCCGCCGTATCATGGGCGGCGACCTTTCCGGCCGATTGCCAGTCACCGGCGCCGGCGACGAGTTCGACCGGCTCTCCGAAAATCTCAATTCTATGCTGGCCAGGATCGCGACGCTGAACGAAGGGCTGAAGCAGGTCTCCGACAACATCGCGCACGACCTGAAGACGCCGCTGACCAGGCTGCGCAACCGCGCCGAGGCGACGCTTTCCGGCAAGCACAACCCCACCGACTACCGGCAGGCGCTGGAAGCGACCATCGCCGAGTCCGATCAGCTGATAAAGACCTTCAACGCCATCCTGATGATCTCCAGGCTGGAGGCGGGCTATTCCTCAGAAAGCACCAGCTGGGTCGATCTGGCTGCGTCCGTGCGCGATGTCGTCGAGCTCTACGAGCCGGTGGCGGAGGAGGCGGGTGTGACACTCGAGACCTCGGTGCAGGATGCCTTCGCCGTCGAAGGCAATCGCGAGCTGATCGGCCAGGCGCTATCGAACATCGTCGACAACGCGATCAAATATTCAACCGACTCGACAGCCAAGCCGACCGTCCGCGTGGCGCTCGATCGCGTCGGGAGCGAAATCAGGCTTTCCGTCACAGACAACGGCCAGGGCATTCCCAACGATGCCGATCGCGCCAGGGCGACCGAGCGTTTCGTGCGGCTGGAGAAAAGCCGCTCGCAGCCGGGTTCCGGCCTGGGCCTCAGCCTCACCAAGGCAATCATGACATTCCACAACGGACGGCTTGATCTTCTGCCCGCCGATCCCGGATTGTCCGTTGTCATGAGTTTTCCCGAACGGGAGGATCGCTGATGGCGGTGAGGGCGGCTGCGGAACAGCCCAACTGGCTTCTGAAACCGGCGGCAATGCTCGTCCCCCTGGATCGGAACCGCGCCAGGCGGGAATTGTCGGAAATCGCTTCCGCTGCGCAGGAAGACGGGATTCCCCGGCTCGCGAAATTTCTCACCGGCAAGGGCGCCGTCCAGGATTTCCTCGCCGCAGTGTTCGACCTGTCGCCGTTTCTCCGCGACACAGTGCGCCGCCGCCCGCAGATCCTGGACGCGCATTTCGGTGAGACGGTCGAGGCCCGGCTGGCGTCGATCGGCGCCGCGATCGACAAGGCCGCGCGGGCGGAAGCCGTTTCCGAAAGCAGCCTAATGATGGAGCTGCGGCAATGGAAAGCGGAAGCGCATGTTCTGATCGCGCTGGCCGACCTTGCAGGCGAGGCTGAAACTGCAATCACAGTACGGCGGCTGAGCGATCTTGCCGACGCCTGCACCCGCGCTGCTGTCGACTTCCTGCTTCGCGACGCGCACGGACAAGGCAAGCTCAAACTGCCGGACCCCGAGGATCCGGCGCGCCGGTCGGGCTGGATCCTGCTTGGCATGGGCAAGCTTGGCGCGCATGAGTTGAACTTCTCCTCCGACATCGACCTCGTCGTTTTCTTCGACCCGCAAGCGCCTGCCGTCGTCGATCCGCTCGATGCGACGGAGCTTTTCTCGCGCCTGACGCGCCGGCTGGTCCGCATTCTCCAGGACCGCACCGAACACGGCTATGTGTTCCGCACCGATCTCAGGCTTCGTCCCGACCCCGGCTCGACGCCGCTGGCGATCCCGGTCGAGGCGGCACTGCGCTACTACGAGGCGCGCGGCCAGAACTGGGAGCGCGCCGCCATGATCAAGGCGCGTCCGGTGGCCGGCGATATCGCCGCCGGTGCTACGTTCCTGAAGGACCTCCAGCCCTACATCTGGCGCAAATACATGGACTATGCGGCGATCGCCGACGTCCATTCGATCAAGCGCCAGATCCACGCCCACAAGGGGCTTGGCGAGATCGCGGTGAAGGGCCACAACGTCAAGCTCGGCCGCGGCGGCATCCGCGAAATCGAATTTTTCGTCCAGACCCAGCAGCTCATCGCCGGCGGTCGCTTCCCCGAGCTGCGCGGCCGCGAGACCGTGCCGATGCTTGGCCAGCTTGCGGCACGCGGCTGGATCACGGCCGATGCTCGCGACGCGCTCGCCCGGCAATACTGGTTCCTGCGCCGCGTCGAGCATGCCGTCCAGATGGTCGCCGACGAGCAGATTCATGTATTGCCGGAAGATGACGAAGAGCTCGAACGCATTGCCCGCATTCTGGGCTTTGCCGATGCGGCGGCCTTTGCCGACGCGTTCCGCGCCGCACTCCACCAGGTCGAACGCCACTACGCAGCACTCTTCGAAACTGCGCCCGAGCTTTCGGCCGGCATCGGCAATCTGGTTTTTACCGGCGACGTCGATGACCCCGATACCTTGCAGACCCTGCAGAGATTGGGATTCCAGCGGGCGAGCGACATCTGCCGCGTCATCCGTGGCTGGCATTTCGGCCGCTATCGCGTCACCCAGTCGGCCGAGGCGCGCGAGCGGTTGACCGAATTGACGCCGGCGCTGCTGCAATCCTTCGGTCAGACGCGCCGGGCGGACGACGCGTTGATACGCTTCGACGAATTCCTTGCCGGCCTGCCCGCCGGCATCCAGCTCTTCTCGCTGCTCCAGTCCAATCCGGCTCTGCTGAAGCTGCTGGCGACGATCATGGGCGCCGCTCCGCGGCTGGCCGCTATCATCACGCGCCGGCCGCACGTGTTCGATGGCCTGTTGGATCCGGCCCTTTTGACCGAGCTGCCGGACCGCGCCTATCTGTCCGGCCGTCTCGCCGCGTTCCTCGAGGGCGACAGGGCCTATGAGGACGTGCTCGACCGCTTGCGCATCTTTGCGTCCGAGCAAAAATTCCTGATCGGTGTCAGGCTGCTTGCCGGCTCGATTGATCCGGCCCGCGCCGGCCGTGCCTTTTCCGATCTGGCCGATCTCACCATCGACGCGGCGCTACGGGCGGTCATCGCTGAGTTCGCGCTGCGCCACGGTCGCATCGCCGGCGGCACGGTTGCGCTGCTCGGCATGGGCAAGCTCGGCAGCCGCGAATTGACGGCCGGCTCAGACGTCGACCTCATCCTGCTTTACGATCACGATGCGGATGCCGAAGAATCCGACGGCGACAAGCCGCTCGCCCCATCCCACTATTACTCCAGGATGACGCAGCGGCTGATATCAGCCGTGTCCGCGCCGACCGCTGAGGGCGTTCTCTACGAGCTCGACCTTCGCTTGCGGCCGTCCGGCAACAAGGGGCCGGTGGCGACCCATGTCGATGCTTTCAAGAAGTACCAGCGCAAGGATGCCTGGACCTGGGAGCACATGGCGCTGTCCAGGGCTCGTGCGATCGGCGGCGATCAAGCGCTGTGCACCGAGGTCGAGGCCGAGGTGGCTGCGGTGCTTGCCCTGCCGCGCGACAGCGCCAAGGTGATGGCCGAGGCGGCCGAGATGCGCGCGATGATCGAGAAGGAAAAGCCGCCGCGCGATCTCTGGGACATCAAGCTGACCCCGGGCGGTCTCATCGATCTCGAATTCATCGCGCAGGTGGCGGTGATCACGGGCAAGGTCGAAGCTGGCCGCCGGGTGACCGGGACGGCGGAAGTCCTGTCAAGGCTGGCGCCGGATTTCACTGAGGCCCAGGTCAGGCAGGAGCTTTGCGATGCCTATGCGCTCTATCTGGCGCTGACCCAGATGACGCGGCTCTGCCTCACCGGCGCGTTCGAACGGGACGACGTTCCGCCGGGGCTTTCGGATCTGCTTCTGGCGGTCACCGACCTGCCGGATTTCGGGGTGCTGGAAGCGCACCTCAAGGAGACATCGCAAAAGGTCAGGAAGGATTTTGGCATTTTGCTTGGTGCAAAACGGTAGTGAGTAGTGAGTAGTGAGTAGTGGGTAGTGAAATGGCGAATTGTGAATAGTGGATGGTGAATGGAATTAGAATTCATTACTGACTAATGACTAATGACTAATTCACTATTAACTATTCACTATCAGGCGGCGGCCCTGACCGGCTGCGTCGGCTTCCTGGTCGGAATGCGCACCGACACGATCGTGCCGGTGCCTTCGGTTGAGCGGATTTTCAAAGCGCCGCCCTGAAGCTCGGCCAACGAGCGTGAGATGGCAAGGCCAAGGCCGGAACCGGCATGGCTCTTGGAAAACTGGTTCTGCACCTGTTCGAACGGCCGCCCGAGCTTGCTCAGCGCCTCCTTCGGGATGCCGCAGCCATTGTCTTCGATCGTCAGGACCAGAGCGCTGGATGTGTTGCGGGCCCTTACCGCGATGCGGCCGCCCTGGCCGGTGAATTTCACCGCATTCGACAGGAGGTTGATGATGATCTGCTTGATCGCCCGGCGGTCGGCGAACAGCGTCAGCGAATCGGGGATGCGTGTTTCGACGGTGATCGACTTTTCCGCTGCCTGCAGCGAGATGACGCGCACCGTTTCCCGCATCAGCGGGCAGAGGTCGATTTCCTCCTGATCCATCGAGAACTGGCCGGCCTCGATCTTCGACATGTCGAGGATGTCGTTGATGACGCCCAGAAGATATTTGCCGCTGCCGTTGATGTCGGTGGCATATTCCTCGTAGCGCGGCGAACCCAAAGGCCCGAACAGCGCCTGTTCCATCAGCTCCGAGAAGCCGATGATCGCGTTGAGCGGCGTGCGCAATTCATGCGACATGTTGGCCAGGAACTCGGATTTGGCTCGGTTCGCGGCCTCGGCGCGCTCGGTTTCCTTCATATATTTGTGATTGAGCTCGACCAGTTCGCGCGACCGCTCTTCCTCAGCCCGGCGGGCAAGGCTGAGATCGTGGATCGTCGCCATCAGCCGACGTTCGCTGTCGACCAGCTTCTCCTGGTGCAGCTTGATCTGGGTGATGTCCGAGCCGACCGAAACGGTGCCGCCGTCCCTGGTCCGCAATTCGTTCACCTGCAGCCAGCGGCCATCGGCAAGCTGCCGCTCGAAAGTCACGCCGCCCTGCTGCCCGTTGGTGTTGGCAAGCCGGCGCTCCGAGGCGAAGGCAAGCATGCGATCTTCCAGGACGGCGCGCGAGGCGCCCGGCATCACGTCGCGGTCCGACAGGCCGTTGTCCTGCTGGTATTTGGAATTGCACATGATCAGGCGCTGGGCGGAATCCCAGAGCACGAAGGATTCGTTGATGTTTTCGATGGCCGTTCGCAGGCGAAGATCCGCGGCCTCGGAGCGCAGCGCCAGGTGCCGCTGCTCGGTGATGTCAACGGCGATGCCGATCAGCTGGATCTCCGGCGCTTCCGGGTCGATCACCTGCGCCCTTGCGCGCATCCACACCCATTGTCCGTCGGCATGGCGCATCCGGAACACCTGGTCGATGTGATCGATCTCGCGTGCAACGATCCTGTTGGCGAGCAGGAACAGGTCGCCGTCCTCGGGATGGATGATCTCGTCGACCTCGCCGAACGACAGCATTGTGTCGCAGGGCTCATAGCCCAGCATGTCGTACATCGAGCGCGACCAGTACATCTTGCCGCGCACCATGTCCCAGTCCCACAGGCCGCAGCGGCCGCGCACCAGCGCCATATCGATGCGCTGGTGCGCTTCGAGATAAATGCGGTCGGCGGCCTGGGCGCGCGCCGCCTGGCCGAAATAGGCGTAGAGGATGATGATCAGCACGCCGGCTGTCAGCACGAACAGCGTAACGTTGAGCGAAACGGTCTTGCGCCACGTGTCGAAGACCGCTTCCTGCGGAACGAGCGCTGCGGCAGCACCGTTCCTGCCGTTTGTCAGGCTCACCGCCGCATACCAGTCCTGGCCGCCGATTCTGACCTCCATCACCCCGGCACGGTCGCCGAACATGAACAGCGGCTGACCGCCCTGGGTGACGGCGTCGAGTGACCGCCCTTCCCAGCCCGTCGATTGCGGGGTCACGGCAACGATCTTGAACGCGCTGTCGGTGACCGCAAGCACGTGGCTTCGGCCCATCGCGCCCTGACGGCTGATGCCCTCCAACAGGTCCTGTGTCGCGCCAGGCGTCGAGGCCAAGTTCGCATCAACGCTAATCGAACTGGCCAGTTGGCCCGCCGCGAGCGAAAGGATCGCCTTGGCGTCGCGTTCCACGTCGTCACGTTCGTTCATCAGCGACAGCAACCGCAGCGCCGCGATGACGACCAGGAAAATGATGATGAGGGCCGGTATCGATCGGCGCAACAATGGCTCGGCTGCCAGGAGCCGTCGGTAGGCGGGTTCGGCGATGAGCCGCGCGTTGCCGGCGAGACCATCGCTTCTCGCCTCACGCCGCTCAAAAGCCGTCCCTCCGGGCGCGCCCCACGCGTCCGCCTTCGCCATAAATGGCTCTCCCCGATTTTAAATCTGCTTGACGATCCGGCGACGCCGCACTTCCGAATCTTCAGCTAAAGAATCAAAGGTGATTCGGCTTGTCCATAGGCGCGGCGAAAAAAGATTAAAAATCGACTAAAATAGTGGCTTTCCGCCGATGATGGCGCTGCTTGCGATGAGCAGGGGAGGCTTGAGACGAACTTACGCCAGCGTGCGCTCGACGATGTCGCGCAAATCGGCCGACAGGTTATCGGTATTGGCAATCGACAGCAACGCGTCCCTTGCCTTGGCCTGCCGGGCAGGTTCGAGCGAGCGCCATGATCTGAGTGCTGTCGCCAGCCTGGCGGCCAGCTGCGGGTTGCGCTTTTCGACCTGCAGGACCGTTTCGACGAAAAACCGGTAGCCTTCGCCGTCGGCGCGATGGAAGCCGGTCTGGTTGGCGCTGGAAAACGTGCCAACGAGCGAACGCACCCGGTTCGGGTTGGCCATCGAAAAGGCCGGATGGCCGGTCAGGGCGCGCACCGCATCAATGGTTTGCGGGCCGGGCACGCTCGCCTGGATTTGGAACCATTTGTCCATCACCAGCGGATCGGTGGCATATTTCGTTTCGAAGTCGGCCAGCGCCTTGACCGTCTCGGGCGAACCGCTGTGGCGGAGCGCAAGCACGGTCAGTGCGGCGGCGCGGTCCGTCATGTTGGTCGCGGACTGGAAATGTCGGGCCGCAAGCGCCGCACCTTCCGGCAGCAGCGAGAGATAGTCGAGCAGGATGTTGCGCAGCGCCCGGCGCCCGGCGCTCGCCGCATCCGGACTGAAAGCGTCCTTGTCGACCAGTCGATCGTAAAGGCCGGAAAATATCTCGCGGTTCGCCTCGGCAATCGCGGCCGTCAGCGCCTCGCGGGCCGAGAAGATGGCATCGGGATCGATGTTCTTGCCGATGTCGCGGGCGATATCTGCTTCGCTCGGAAGCGCCAGAGCCAACGCCCGATAGGCCGGTTCGAGTGTCTCGTCGCCGGCTATTTTGCCGGCAAGCTCGGTCAACCGTGATGCGAAACCGGGCTGCTTGCCGTCAAGGACCTGGCGGAAGGCTGATATCAGCGCATCGGTCAAAAGCGTGTTGAACGCCTGCCAGCGCGAGAAGGTATCGTTGTCATGGCCGGCAAGGAAGAACTGATCGTCGGCCTTCTGCTCGACGGAAAGCGTCACCGGCGCCGAGAAGCCGCGGTTGAGCGACATCGCCGGGCGCTCGGCAACGCCCGTGAAGCGCACCATGTGCCGGCGCTTGCGGATATGGATGACGCCGTCCTCGACGCTGGCGCCCTCGACGCCGCTATACGCTATCGCTTTGCCATCGGTGCCGACCAGGCTGAAGGCCAGCGGAATATGCATCAGCCGCTTGCGGCTTTCGGACGGCGTTGGCGGTACCGACTGCTCGATCTCGAGCGTGAATTCCTGCGCTGCCGGATTGTGCGTCGAACTGATCGTCAGATTGGGCGTGCCCGCCTGATGGTACCAGAGCGAAAATTGCGAGAGGTCGCGACCGGACACATCCTCGAACACCTTGAGGAAGTCCTCGATCGTCGCAGCCTCGCCGTCGTGGCGCTCGAAATAGAGATCCATGCCGGCCCGGAACGTCTCGGCGCCGAGAATGGTGCGGATCATACGCACCACTTCCGAGCCCTTTTCGTAGACCGTCGCCGTGTAGAAATTGTTGATCTCGCGGTAGCGGCGCGGCCGCACCGGATGCGCCAGCGGTCCCTGGTCTTCGGGAAACTGATGTGCCCGCAGTGTGCGCACTTCGGCGATGCGTTTCACCGCTCGCGAGCGCTGGTCGGCGGAGAATTCGTGATCGCGGAAAACCGTCAGCCCTTCCTTCAGGCAAAGCTGGAACCAGTCGCGGCAAGTGATTCTGTTGCCAGTCCAATTGTGGAAATACTCATGCGCGATGATCGCCTCGATATTGGCGAAATCGGCGTCCGTTGCGGTCTCCTGATCGGCCAGCACATATTTGTCGTTGAAGATGTTGAGTCCTTTGTTCTCCATCGCGCCCATATTGAAGTCGGACACCGCGACGATGTTGAAGACGTCGAGGTCGTATTCGCGGCCGAACGCCTCCTCGTCCCATTTCATCGACCGTTTCAGGGCGTCCATGGCATAGCCGGCGAGCCGCTCCTTGCCCGGCTCGACATAGATGCCGAGTTCGACCTCGCGGCCGGACAACGTTACGAAGCTGTCCGCGACCTTGCCGAGAGCGCCCGCCACCAGGGCGAACAGGTAGGACGGCTTGGGGAAGGGGTCGTGCCAGACTGCATAGTGCCAGCCGTCGGCAAGTTCGCCGCTTCCAGCCGGGTTGCCGTTGGAAAGAAGCAGCGGCGCCTCGTGCTGCCGCGCCTCGATGCGCACCGTATAGACGGACAGAATGTCGGGGCGATCGAGAAAATAGGTGATGCGCCGAAAGCCCTCGGCCTCGCATTGCGTGCAATAGACATTGCTGGAGCGATAGAGGCCCATCAGGGCTTCGTTGTGCGCCGGCGCCAGCTCGGTTTCGATCAGGAGCTGGAAGCGGGTTGCTGCGGGCGGCGTGGTGATCGTCAGCTGATCGGGCGTGGCAAAAAAATCCGTGGGCGCAAGTGTCCGGCCGTCGATTGCGATGCGGCTGAGCGTCAGCCCATCGCCGTTCAGCACCAGTGGCACTGACGCTGCGATGCCGTCGCGGCGTTCAACCGTCAGCACGGCGGTGACGCGCGTGGCTTCTGGCGACAGGCGGAAAGTCAGGCCGGTTTCCGGAATGAGATAGTCGGTGGGGCGATAGTCTTCGAGCTTGAAGACCTGGCCGGTGTCCGTGCGCATTCCGTGGGGTTTCCTGTCGATTCCCGCAGCGGCTGGTGGGTCCGCTGGTCCAAGAAATTTGAAGCACGCGCTCTTTACACGAAACCGTCACTCGACAAAACTGGCGCAGCGCCTATTTCAGGCACTCGTTTTCCAATCATCATCGCGAGGTATCCATTGACCGTCGTCACACCGAAATTCGGCATGGGCGCCTCTGTGCTGCGTCGGGAGGACCAAGCCTTCCTCAAGGGTCTCGGTCGCTACACGGACGACATCCAGCCGGCCGGCCTCCTGCACGGCTACGTTCTGCGCTCGCCGGTCGCCAAGGCAAGCTTCACCGTCGGTTCGACCGAGGCGGCCAAGGTGGCGCCTGGCGTCCATCTGGTGCTGACTGGCGCGGACCTTGCTCATCTCGGCAAGCTGAAATCCGGCGTCATGCAGAGGCAGCCGGACGGCACCAAGGCACCGACCCGCGACATTCCGGTCCTTTGCCGCGACCGCGTCAATTATGTCGGCGACGCCGTCGCCTTCGTCGTCGCCGACAGCCGCGCGCTGGCGCAGGACGCGGCCGAATTGATCGAGGTCGCTTACGAGGGCGAGGATGCCGCGTCCGGCACCGCCACGGCGCTTGACGAAGGCACGCCGCTGGTCTGGCCGGAACTCGGCTCAAACCGCGCCTTCAGCTACCACATCGGCGACAAGGCGAAGACTGCGGCGGCATTCGCCAGGGCGGCGCATGTCATCCGCATCGAATTCATCAACAACCGGCTGGTCTGCAACTACATTGAGCCGCGCTCTGCGATCGGCGAGTGGAACACGCAAGAGAACCGCTTCGTGCTGACCACGGGCTCGCAGGGCGTGCATTTCATGCAGTACATCCTGGCCGACGTGTTCAAGATCAAAAAGAACCAGTTGCGCGTTATCACGCCGGATGTCGGCGGCGGCTTCGGACCGAAAAGCTTCGTCTATCGCGAATATCCGCTGGTGCTCGAGGCCGCCAGGCGCCTTGGTCGCCCGGTGAAATGGGCCGGCGACCGCACCGAGCATTTCCTTACCGATGCGCAAGGCCGCGACAATGTCGTGACCGCCGAGATGGCGATGGACAAGGACGGCCGCTTCCTCGGCATGAAGGTCGATCTTCTCGCCAATATCGGCGCCTATGTCTCGCAATACGGCCCATTCATCCCCTATATCGGGGTCACCATGTCGACCGGCGTCTACGACATCCAGGCGCTCGATGTGTCGGTGACCGGCCTCTACACCAACACCTGTCCGGTCGATGCCTATCGCGGCGCCGGCCGTCCGGAAGCGGCATTCCTGCTGGAGAAGCTCGTCGACGCCTGCGCTCACGATCTGGGCCTTCCCGTCGAAGAGATCCGCCGGCGCAATTTCATCAAGCCCGAGCAGTTCCCTTATCGCACGCAGACCGACCGCCTCTACGATACCGGAGAATTCGCGGGCCATATGGACCGCGCCATCGAAGAGGCGGAGTGGCAGGCGTTTCCGGAGCGGCTGGCGCAGTCGAAGGTGGTCGGCAAAATCCGCGGCATCGGCATGGCGACCTATATCGAAGCCTGTGCCTTTCCGGGCTCTGAACCGGCCTTTGTCGAATTGAACGGCGACGGCACGGTGACGCTGAAGATCGGCACCCAGACCAACGGGCAGGGGCACGCGACCGCCTATGCGCAGTTCCTCTCGGAAAAGCTTCATCTCGACATCGACAAGATCCATGTCCGCCAGGGCGACACCGACGAGCTGAAGGCAGGCGGCGGCACCGGCGGCTCGCGCTCCATTCCCCTTGGCGGTGTATCAGCTTCTCGCGCGGGCGAGGATCTGGCCAACAAGATCAAGCGCATCGCCGCGGATGAACTGGAAGCATCCGCCGCCGACATCGAATTGTCCAATGGCGTTGCCCGCATCGTCGGCACCGACCGCACGATCGATTTTTCGAGCATCGCCAAGGCGGCGAAAACCCCTGACGATCTCAAGGGCTTTGGCGAATTCGTGCAGGACGAATGCACCTATCCGAACGGCACCCACATCTGCGAGGTCGAGATCGATCCCGACACCGGCATGACGGAAATAGTCCGCTATACGATCGTTGACGATTTCGGCGTCACCGTGAACCCGATCCTGCTGGCCGGCCAGGTGCATGGCGGCGTCGTCCAGGGCATCGGCCAGGCGCTGACCGAGAACACGGTCTATGACGAGGACGGGCAGCTGTTGACGGCAAGCTTCATGGACTACGCAATGCCGCGCGCCGACGATTTGCCGTTCTTCCATTTCGAGACCCGCAACGTGCCCTCGACCACCAATGCACTTGGCATCAAGGGAGCAGGCGAGGCGGGCACGATCGGAGCAACGCCGGCCGCGCTTAACGCGGTGACGGATGCGCTGTATCGCGCCTACGGCATCAGGCATATCGACATGCCGGCGACGCCGGCGCGCATCTGGGCAGCGATCCAGGAAGCAGCTGCTCAGTGAACCCGACGGATCATCCCGGCGCGCACAACACGCTGACCGGGATCATGCTCAAGATCGTGTCGGTGGCGGTCTTTGTCGGCATGTCGTCCTGCATCAAGGCGGCGGGCACCCTGCCGTCTGGCCAGATCGTCTTCTTCCGCTCCTTCTTCGCCATCTTTCCGATCGTCGTCTTCCTGGCCTTCCAGGGAAAGCTTCGCACCGGCTTCTCGACCAAACGCCCGCTCAACCACGTTGCGCGCGGCGTTGTCGGCGTCTGCGCCATGGGGCTCGGCTTCTTCGCGCTGACGCGGCTGCCGCTGCCGGAAGCGATCACGCTGAACTACGCACAGCCGTTGCTGGTGGTGGTGTTCAGTTCGATCTTCCTCGGCGAAGCAATCCGCGTCTATCGCTGGAGCGCGGTTGCGGTCGGACTGGTCGGCGTGCTGGTCATCTCATGGCCGGAACTGACGCTGCTGGGTTCGGGCGCAGCACTCGGCGATCAAGAGGTGCTCGGCGTCATCGCCGCCCTGGTCGCGGCAGCGATCTCGGCCGTCGCCATGCTGCTGGTGCGCAACCTCGTCCAGAGCGAGCCGACGGCAACCATCGTGCTGTGGTTTTCGGTAACGGCGAGCGTCCTGGCGTTGCTTTCGCTGCCGTTCGGCTGGCAGGCGCTGACACCGGTGCAGGCGGGTCTTCTCATTGCTGCAGGCTTTTGCGGCGGGGTCGCGCAGATTCTGATGACGGCAGCCTATCGGCATGCCGAGGCCTCGGTCGTAGCGCCGTTCGAGTACACGTCGATGCTGCTTGGCATCGTCGTCGGCTATCTCGCCTTCGGCGACGTCCCGACGGTTCATATGCTCATCGGCGGCGTGATCGTCGTTGCCGCCGGCATCTTCATCATTTGGCGCGAGCGCCAGCTTGGCCTCGAACGTGCCCGCACCCGCCAGGCGACCCCGCCGCAATGATGATCAGGACGGCTCGGCCCGCTCTTTCGCCAATCGGACCAGCACCGTCCGCGTTTGTTCGTCGGCGGGGAAAAAGGATTCGATCGCCAGTTCCGACAGCGTCACGTCGAGCGGCGTGCCGAACACGGTGATGGTGCTGATGAACGACAGCACGGCATCGCCATGCGCCAGCCGCAGCGGGTGCACGATCGCGTTCGGCTCGACCGGTACCGGTCGTGTGCCGTTCAGGCCGGACGGATAGGTCCGAAGCTCACGTTCCAATTCGACCAGAACCGGGTCGCCTGAAGCGTCGTTCTGGTGTTTCAACCGGTCAAGAAGATGCGCGCGCCATTCGGCGAGGTTGACGATGCGTGGCGCGACGCCACCCGGGTGCAGGCTGAGCCGCAGCACGTTGACCGGCGGCTTCAGCAGGGAGGGCTCGGCGACATTGGCAAGGAACGGGCCGATGGCAGCATTCGCCGACACTAGGTTCCAGTGTCGGTCGACGGCGAGCGCTGGGAAGGGTTCGTGCCCCTTGAGCACGATCTCGACGGCCGCCATCGCCGGTGCCAGCGAGGCATCGGTGAGCGAACGCTCGCTGAAGCTAGGGGCAAAGCCCGCGGCCAGCAGGAGCTGGTTGCGCTGCCTCAGCGGGATCGACAGCTGCTCGGCCAGATGCAGCACCATGTCGCGCGAGGGTGCCGCGCGGCCGCTTTCCACGAAGCTCAGATGCCGCTGCGAGATTTCGGCTTCCATGGCGAGATCGAGTTGGCTCATGCGCCGGCGCGTGCGCCATTCGCGAATGAGGCTACCGGCGGAAGTCTGGGGTGCTGTCATGAGCGCATGACTAGGCCGGTAGCGGATGTATTTCAATTACCGGGCAGGTTATAGCGCCTCCTATCCCAGCTTTGCGGGGCGAGGAAACGCTGGTTGTCAGCCAAGCGCCCGCAGCTTCGCCTTCACCTCGAGGAAATCCCGCCACGCCAGCTTCTTGTGCGCGGGGGTTCTCAAGAGATAGGCCGGGTGAAGGGTCGGCATGGCGGGAATGGCAATGCCGGAGGCGGTCGTGTGGAGGCGCCAATTGCCGCGCAGCCGCAGGATGCCCTCGGTGGTGTTGAGCAAGGTCTTTGCCGAGGGGCCGCCCAAATTGACCAGCACCTTCGGATTGACCAGTTCGATCTGCCGTTCGATGAACGGCCGGCAGATCTCGGTCTCGTGCGGTGTCGGCGTGCGGTTGCCCGGCGGCCGCCAGGGGATGACATTGGCGATGTAGGCCGACGTCCGGTCGAGGCCGATCGCGGCCAGCATCCGGTCGAGCAGCCGGCCCGAGCGGCCGACGAACGGCAATCCCTCGATGTCCTCGTCGCGGCCGGGCGCCTCGCCGACCAGCATCACCGCGGCGTTCGGATTGCCGTCGGCGAACACCAGGTTCTTGGCGGTGAATTTGAGATTGCAGCCGTCAAATGCCGCCATGTGCTGGCGAAGTTCGTCAAGAGTTACCGCCGTCGTTGCCAATTGGCGCGCCAATGCCGCTTGCTGCTCGTCAGGCACCGTCGCCGTACTGGACGGCGCGCGCACCGCCGGTGCCGCAGCTTGCCTTTCACCCATTTCGGCGCGTGATAGGCTTGTCGAGCGTGGCTGCGCGGCGCTTTCACCAGTTGGCGACGTAACTGTAGCTGGCGCCCGCTCAGGCGGCTTTGAGGCGGCCTCGGCAAACCGGTTCACCGGCTCCTCTTCGAGCGCTTCATCGACGCCCGCACTGGCGTAGAAGGCCAGCAGGTCAGCGATGTCAGGGCGGTTGTCTCGGGAAACGGCAGTCATGCTTTCACATTCGGCCGCGCGGCAGGAATTTGCAAGGAGTGCATGTCGCCCCAACATGCGTCAAGGCTCTCAGCTCGACGGTATACGCGGATCCTGCACCAGATAGAACGTCCAGCGCGGTGTGTAGTCGGTGATCAGGTAATCGAATTTTGCTGTCTTCAGCGGGTCGATCTTGCCGCTCTTGAACAGCAGCCGATCATAAGGTTCGAAGTCGCGATCGAAATCGGTAAAGCTGCTCGACCAGATGTTGTCAGGCGTTTTGTTGCGCTGGTCGAATGACAGGCCGTCACCGAACACGCTCGGCCGATGGAGCACCTCCTGGAGCTCGAACTGGAACTCGACCCAGGCCTGCCCGCTGTTGTTGAGCACGTCGATGCGCATATACATCAGGCCGTTGGCAAATTGGCCCGCGGTGCCGAAGGGCTGGATCGGCTTTGTCGTGCGGATGGTCAGTGTCACCGGTGTTGCCGAATTCAGCTCTTCGGTGATGACAAGCGGGTCCTCCTTTGTCCCGATGCCCGAGGCGCTGGTGATGCGGAAGCCGCCCAGCTCGTCGGAAAAGGAGTAGGCGCCGGCCGCCCAGACCCTTTGCGGCTCGGCATGGGCGCCAACGGGTGCCAGCGGCAAAAGGGCCAAAACGAGCGCCCGGCAAATCCGTCCGGGCGAGGAAAAAAAGCGCGTCGATGAAAAGCCGGATGGCTCAGGAGTGCGCATGACGCGAAGTATGGCCGATAAGCAAGCCGTCGAACAATTAAAAACGTGAGGGCGACGGCTCCTTTGGAATGGCTTGCGGGAATGGGCCCGGCCAGGATCGATGTTCAGGTGAACCCCAAATCGCGATTTTGTCGTACGATGCGCGACTTTTTGACGAAATCGGCATTGTCACGTCAGCGCCGGTTTCGCGTCGCGAATTGATGCGCTATGCAGCGGATAAGCCAGCAAGATACGCAAATGCGGCAGCCAGTGAGGAGTTGATGAGCGAGATCGAACGCGACAGCATGGAATTCGACGTGGTCATCGTCGGCGCTGGTCCGGCCGGCCTCGCCGCGGCGATCCGTCTCAAGCAGGTCAATCCCGAGCTTTCCGTCGTCGTCCTGGAAAAGGGCGGCGAAGTCGGCGCCCATATCCTGTCCGGCGCCGTCGTCGATCCGATCGGCATCGACCGGCTGCTGCCGGGCTGGCGTGACGAAGAGGGACATCCGTTCAAGACGCCGGTCACGGCAGACGATTTCCTGGTCCTCGGCCCCGCCGGTTCGTTCCGTCTGCCCAACATCCTGATGCCGCCGCTGATGAACAATCACGGCAATTACATCGTTTCGCTCGGCAATGTCTGCCGCTGGCTGGCGACCAAGGCCGAGGCGCAGGGCGTCGAGATCTATCCGGGCTTTGCCGCCGTGGACCTCATTTACAGTGACGAGGGCGCGGTCACCGGCGTTGTCACCGGCGATATGGGCGTCGAGAAGGACGGCACGCATGGCCCGAGCTTCGCGCCGGGCATGGCGCTGATGGGCAAATATGTGCTGATCGGCGAGGGCGCGCGCGGCTCGCTGGCCAAGCAGCTGATCGCCAAATACCATCTTTCCGATGGCCGCGAGCCCGGCAAATACGGTATCGGCCTCAAGGAGCTCTGGCAGGTTAAGCCGGAGAACCACCGGCCAGGACTGGTCCAGCATTCCTTCGGCTGGCCGCTCGACATGAAGACCGGCGGCGGCTCTTTCCTCTACCATCTGGAAGACAACCAGGTGGCGGTCGGCTTCGTCGTCCACCTCAACTACAAAAACCCCTATCTGTCGCCGTTCGACGAGTTCCAGCGCTTCAAGACCCACCCGGCGATCAAGGCCACATTCGAGGGCGGCAAGCGGCTGGGTTATGGTGCCCGTGCCATCACCGAGGGCGGCTGGCAGTCGGTGCCGAAACTGTCCTTCCCCGGGGGCGCGCTGATTGGGTGTGCCGCCGGCTTCGTCAACGTGCCGCGCATCAAGGGCTCGCACAATGCCGTGCTCTCCGGAATGCTGGCGGCCGAGCATGTCGCCGAGGCGATCGGCGCCGGCCGCGCCAATGACGAACTGGCCTCTTACGAGGCGGCATGGCGGGCGACCGACATCGGCAAGGATTTGAAAAAGGTGCGCAACGTCAAGCCATTGTGGTCGCGCTTCGGCACCGTCGTCGGCGTCGGCATTGGCGGCCTCGACATGTGGCTGAACACGCTGTTCGGCTTCTCGCCTTTCGGCACGCTGAAGCACCGCAAGGCCGACTACGCAACGCTGGAACCGGCCGCCAAGCATAAGAAGATCGCCTATCCGAAGCCAGATGGCGTGCTCACCTTCGACCGCCTGTCCTCGGTGTTTCTCTCAAACACCAACCACGAGGAAAACGAGCCTGTCCACCTGCTGGTCGCCGATATGGATCTGCAGCAGCGTTCCGAACACGATGTCTATGCCGGGCCCTCGACACGCTACTGTCCGGCCAGCGTCTACGAATGGGTCGACAAGGATGGCAACGCCGCCGCCGATCCCGAGGCGAAGGACGTGCGCTTCGTCATCAACGCGCAGAACTGCGTCCATTGCAAGACTTGCGACATCAAGGACCCGAACCGAAACATAACCTGGGTGCCGCCACAAGGTGGTGAAGGACCAGTCTACCAGAATATGTAGTCTGCCAGAACCGCCGTGCCGGCCGTCTCGACCGTCGACCAAACGAAACCGGTGATGGCCCGCTATATTTGCAGCGTCTAAAAAAAGTTGAAGCGGCGCTGCGCTTGTGGTTCCCTTCTCTCCTGACCCGGAGAGATGACCATGCGCCTGGCGGTTCTGACGTGCCTTGCGGCAATTGGTGGCTTGTGCGGCTTCGCACCGTCGGCATCGGCTGACACGAAGGTGCTGGTCAAGACTCGGACCTACGACATATCAGGAACCACGGGCGCCGCCCTGATCCAGGCTATGGACCGCAAGGGTCCGAAGAGGCACGGCTTCATGACGCACGCCATCGCGCTGACTGCCTATACCGTAAGTTGGGACCTTGACGTCAGCAGGGAGGGTGGTGTCTGTCGTCTGCGGCGGGCCAACGGGACACTCGATCTCACCTACACCTTACCCCGCATGGTCTCAGCCGCGACGCCGGCGCTTCAGAAGCGCTGGAAGCGGTTTTTCGCGGGCGTTCGTGCCCACGAGCATAACCACGGCCGCATCGCCAGGACAATGATGCGGGCCACCGAGAAATCGATCACGGGGCTGGAGTTCCCGGACAACTGGGTTTGCAGCAAGACGCATCGCGAGGCGAGGCGCCGGATCAAGGCTGTCTATGCCGAATACGAGGCGAAACAGAACGCTTTCGATGCGCGCGAGCATCTCGAGGGCGGCCATGTCGAACACCTCATTGGTGCCCTGTTGCGCAAGGGCTAATGCATGTCGCGCAAAAGTGTGCGGCGGTTTTGCGATAACGACATCAATAAAAACAACAACCTAAAGCGCGTCGCATGAGGCCGGTCAAACGCGACGCGCTTTAGGCGCTCAGCTTCGAGTCTTGCCGTTCTGTGTCACGGATGCGGTCGCGGTTTCATCTTCGTCGACCGGGTTTTTCTGTTCCGGCCTGAGCGAGAATTCCACCATCAGCGGAAGATGGTCGGAGCCTGTGCCTTCCAGCCTCGACACCGAATGGACGAGAACCGCGCCCTTGTTGAAAACCTGGTCGATCGGCAATCCGGCGAAGCGCAGGAAATCCGGCAGCTTGATGTAGAGCCAGGTCGGCCCCGGCGAAGGCGCCACGGTCAGCCTGCCAAGATCTGCGACGCGCCGGACGGCGGCGCTCCACGGCACTGCATTGCAGTCGCCTGCCATGATCGTTGTCTCGCCGAGCGATGCGAACTCTTCCGACAATCCGCCGATCTGCCGTGACTGGTTGTACGGCCATGGCCAGGTGAGGTGCAGGGCGGCGACGTCGACGTCGGTTCCGCCGAAATCAACCGTCGCGATGGCCATCGCGCCGCGCCTGTCGCAGCGCGGTTGTGTGCCGGCGGCAAACGGCCGTCTGGACAGCAGCGCAACACCGAACACGCCATTGGGATAGGGGCAGAGGATCCGGTAGGGATAGGCGCTGGCAATATAGCCAAGCTCGGTCGTCCACATCTCCGACACTTCATCGAGAGTGATCACGTCCGGATTGGTCCGGCCGATCAGCGACAGTACTTTCTTCGGCGTCGGATTGTTGAACCGCAGGTTCATCTGCAACAGGCGATAGACCGGCTGGTCATCGGGGTAGACCGCCCGGTCGCCAGGTTTAGCTTCGTAGGCTGCCTGGACTGGCCACAGGCGAGATAAGCCCAACGCGTTCGAGGTGGTGGCAAGGGCAGCCAAGGCAAAGAGCAGCGCTGTGGCCGCTTGCAGGCGAAACGAGGTCGCGAGCAACGGCAATGCGCAAAGCGCCATCAGCACGGCAAGATGAACGCGGAAATGGGCGAAGGAATCGAACGCCGGATGCAGCGTTCCGAAAAACCCGGCCACCAGCGCGACCGAGCAGCCGAGCATTGCGACGAATGCCACCGACGTCATCATGCTTCGAACGCGTGCCATCTCGTTTGCTTATCGGCAGAAATGCAGCCAATCAAGATGACGGAATGCCCTGCCGCGATGTTATCGTGCTCCGGACATGCTCCGGTCTATGAAGGCTGATCGGTCCTACTGGAATGCCGTCTCCGAAAAACTTCTGAGCTTGCGCGAATGCAGCCGTTCCATCGGCATCGCGGCCAGCTTTTCCATCGCCCTGATGCCGATGGTCAAATGCTGTGCCACCTGTCGCTTGTAAAACTCAGTCGCCATGCCGGGCAGCTTCAATTCGCCATGCAGAGGTTTGTCGGAGACGCAAAGAAGGGTGCCATAGGGCACGCGGAAACGGAAGCCATTGGCTGCGATCGTCGCCGATTCCATGTCGAGCGCGATCGCCCGTGACTGCGACAGCCGCTGCACCGGCCCACGCTGGTCGCGCAGCTCCCAGTTGCGGTTGTCGATGGTGGCGACGGTGCCGGTGCGCATGATACGCTTGAGGTCGTAGCCGGAAAGGCCGGTGACTTCGGCGACCGCCTCCTGTAGCGCCACCTGGATTTCGGCCAGCGGCGGGATCGGCACCCAGACCGGAAGATCATCGTCCAGAACATGGTCTTCCCGCACATAGGCATGCGCCAGCACATAGTCGCCCAGCGCCTGGGTGTTACGCAGCCCGGCGCAATGGCCGAGCATCACCCAGGCATGCGGCCTGAGCACCGCGATGTGGTCAGTGATCGTCTTGGCGTTGGAGGGGCCGACGCCGATATTGACCATCGTGATGCCGCCATGGTTCGGCTTCTTCAGATGATAGGCCGGCATCTGCGGCAGGCGCGGCGGCGCCACGCCATTGCCAGGCGCGCTTTGTCCAGCCTTGGTGACCACATTTCCCGGCTCGACGAATTCGACGTATCCGCCGCCGCCTTTCGCCATCAGCTCGTGCGCACGGGCGACGAATTCGTCGATGTAGAACTGGTAGTTGGTGAACAGCACGAAATTCTGGAAATGCTGGGGACTGGTCGCCGTGTAGTGCGACATCCGGTGCAGCGAGTAGTCGATGCGTTGCGCCGTGAACGCCGCCAGCGGCCTGGCTTCGCCTAATGCCACTTCGAAGGTGCCGTTGGCGATCTGGTCGTCGGTGCCGTCGAGATCCGGCACGTCGAACAGGTCACGAATCGGCCGCCTGATGCGCTCGGCGGCCGCGCCGTCGACATGGGAGCCTTCCAGGAACGCGAAATGCAGCGGGATGGGCGTCGTCGATTCCGAAACCGTGACCGGAACGCCGTGATTGCGCATGATCAGGCGAAGCTGTTCGATGAGATAGCGTTCGAAAAGGCCGGGCTGGGTTATGGTGGTCGAGAAATGCCCAGGCGTCGGCATATGTCCGTAAGCCTGCCGCGAGTCGATCTGGGTGAACGAAGTCGTGGTGACACCGACCTCGGGATAAAAGGCCCGGTAGCGCTTGTTGTTGTCGCCGCCTGCGGCGAGCGCCGTAAACGACTCGCGCAGGAATTTGGTGTTGCGGTCGTAGAGGGCCTGCAAAGCCGCGACGGCCTTTGCTGCATCATTGAAGACCTGCCGGCCAAACGGCTCCGGCATCACGACTGCGTCTATGGCTTGGGGATAGATTCGCTTTTCCATGACCCAATATAGAGGCTTGGCCATGCGGTTGGGAGGGGGCCAAAGGGTCGTTTTTTATTTTGAATGGTTTGGATGAAGGCTGATTGGCCTAGCCGCGCCGCAAGCTGACCAACAGCACAAAGCCGACGCCCGTCTTCTTCAGCGCCGGCGCTTCGATCGTCGAGCCGGCATCGGCGCGCATCGTCGGCACGGCCAGTACCGGAGCCGCCAGAACCGTCAGGATGAGCGCCGCCCGCGGCAGAAGCCGAAGGATCTTGAGGGCGTTGGCGGCGGTGCGGGTCATGGCTTTTGCTTTTTCTCTCTCTCTCGAAGTCTTTGTCGGTTCAGGGGCGGAAATGGTTCACGCAATCGAACCGGCAGGAATTGGCCTGGTCCCAGGAGCGGGCCAATTCCTGCCGGTTGGGCCGGCCGGCCTCTGCAACGAGGATGGCGAACGCCATGCCGAACAGGCTCATCAGCAGGCAGACGATGGTGAAGCGGCGGGCGAACATGGCGTGGTGTCTCCTTCAACACGCATGAGAATGCCCTGATGCAACTGAACCGGTTCTGATGCCGGCGTTCATCTGCGGTTCAAATTTATCGACGGAGTGTTGAGTGCCCGCCGCCACCGCGCAGTCGCCGGTCACAGGCGTCGCCGCAGTCTTGCTGCTGCCCCCGATCTTGCTGCTGATAAGGACGAAGGACGCCCAAAAATTTGCTGTTAAGTGCAGAAGGGTAAGTGCAGAAGGCGCGGCCCGCACGATCGATCCGGTGTCTCAAACAGACGGCGCAAACAAAAACGGGGCCTTCGCGGCCCCGTTTTCAATCTGTGGCAGTCGAAACGATCAGAGCTTATGCCAGGTCTGGCTCCTGCAAATCAGCCCGCCGAGCACGCAGCCGCTCATCTTGAGCGAAGCGCCTGAGACCGAGGCCTTGCCCGAATAAGTCTTGTCGGTCTCCGGGTCGGTTATGGTGCCCGTATATTTGTTGGCGCCGGACACCTTGAACGAACCGATGCGCTTGCCGGAAAATTTGCCTGATTTGAGCGTGATGGAGAATGCCCCGCCGCCGCCCGCGATGACGGCGGTCGAACCGGCTTGCGTTTTCCAGTTGCCTTCGATCGGGTCGGCCCAAGCCGTGCCGGCCATGATCAATGTGGCCGCCAAGGCCATGCTGACTTTGCGAAACATGTTTGTCCTCCCTGTGGAACCCGGCCGGATGTTCCGCCCGCCGGTCTGCCTTTTACGCAAACGTAAGCTAATTCACGTCCCGGCAAAACAAAAGCGGTGCCGCTGCGGAAGACTTCAGGATTTTCTGGTCGCCCGAAGCGGTCTCATCGGTGCGAAATGAAACGTTCGCAACTCCGTCTTTGTCTCCAGTGGTTAGCGGAGTCTTGATTTGCGCCTCGCAAATTTTCGTCAAATTCAGCCCAAAGCGGCGAAATTGCTGGGTTTGCATCGTTAATGAATTCCCGCGTTTACCTATTGTTTTAGCTTTGTTTTCCTCAAATTAAGCACGCCACTTAACGACGGATTCAAGCCTCCGGTTCATTCTCGAAAGCATCGAAAGAGCGGCCACCCCCAACGGTTATCAATAGATACCAAGGGACAGAACGAGGCAGCTCTCGGGAGCCTGACAGGGGCTAGAACAGGGGATTGAAATGGCACGTTTTGAAATGCCTGAAGCCGGCTTCGGCGCCATGGGGGCAACTGCCCAGGCCGACATTCTTTTCGAACTGGGCATGATGTATGCGACCGGTCGCGATTGCGAGACCGATGTCGTCGCCGCCCACAAATGGTTCAACATCGCGGCGATCAAGGGCTCGGTCCGCGCCGCGGAACTGCGCTCGGAATTGTCGGCCGCCATGTCGAAGGTCGAGATCGCCAGGGCGCTGCGCGAAGCCCGCGAATGGATGACGATGCACTAAGTTGGCCCTGAGCTCATCAGGCCTGAATTCATCAGGCATTGAGATCACCGACAGGGACGCTTCAGGTCAAGGCCGCGCAAGATGGCCAGACCGGCAAGAACAAGGCCGCGCAAGACGGTCGAACCAACAATGGCAAGAACGCGGCAGGCCGGACACAGCCAGGCTGCGCGACGGACAGGGAAGGCGAGCGGTTTTCGGGCGCGGGAGCGTCCGGGGATGGTTCGATCGACAAAAGCCGCGACCGGCCGGAACAAGGCAGGCGCGGCTTTTGCGCCTTCGGACCATAATCCCAAAAAGTGGAAAACCGATTTTTGGAAAAAGATCATGGTCAAACAGAAAGGCTGCAGGCCCAATTGAGTGCCGCCGATGCGCCTAGACAGGCTTGGCGAAGGGTGAGATTCTGCCGGCCACTCTGGAAGAGGCGCGGCCGGAGCGGCCGCGCGAGAGTGGAGGAGTTGTATCACCATGAAAAAGTTGCGTATTTTGAGCGCGGCCATAGTCGGCCTGATGATGAGCGCGCCGGTTGCGTTCGCCGAAGACATCACCTTTTCGGTAGTCGGACCAATGACCGGACAGCTTGCCACCATCGGCGACCAGTTCAAGCAGGGCGCGCAAGCCGCCGCCGACGCGATCAACGCGGCTGGAGGTGTCGAAGGCCGCCAGATCAAGCTCGACGTCCAGGATGACCAGTGTGATCCGAAGCAGGCGGTTTCGGTCGCCAACCGCGTCGTTGCCAACGGCGTCAAGTTCGTCGATGGGCATGCCTGCTCGGGCTCGAGCATTCCGGCCTCGGCCGTCTACGCCGAAGCCGGTGCGCTGATGATGAGTCCGGCTTCGTCGAACCCAGAGCTGACCGACGCGGCGGCGAAGGCCGGCTGGCCGACGATCATGCGCCTCTATACGCGCGACGATGCGCAGGGCGCTTTCATCGGTCCATGGATCGCCAAGAAATATGCCGGCAAGAACGTCGTTATCATGCACGACAAGAGCGCCTATGGGCAGGGCGTCGCCGACGCCGTCAAGGCAACGATGAACCAGAACGGTCTCAAAGAGATCCTTTACGAGGGCATCAACGCCGGTGAAAAAGACTACGCGGCGCTTGTCACCAAGCTCAAGGACCTGAAGGCGGATGTGGTCTATTTCGGCGGTTACCACCCCGAAGCCGGCCTCATCCTGCGCCAGTCGGCGGAACAGAACCTCAAGTATCAGCTGATCATGCCGGACTCGATCGCCACGCCGGAATTCTGGCAGGTCGCCGGTCCGGCCGGCGAAGGCACCATGTTTGTCTTCCCGTCGGATCCGCAGGCGAAGCCCGAAGCCAAGGAAGCCATTGAAAAGATCAAGGCGGGCGGCTTCGTGCCCGAGGGCTTCACGCTGTTCTCCTATGCCGTGATCCAGGCCTTTGCCGAGGGTATCAAGCGCGCCGGCAGCGACGACCCGGCCAAGGTTGCCGAAGCGTTGAAGAACGGTGAGCCGATCAGCACCGTCGTCGGTCCTGTCACTTTCGATGAAAAGGGCGACCTCAAAAACGTCAGCTACGACATCAACCAGTGGCACGACGGCAAATACGCACCGATCCAGCCGTGATGGCTAATGCATGTCGCGCAAAAGTGCGCAGCGGTTTTGCGATAACGACATGCATAAAAACAAGAACTAAAGCGCGTCGCACGAGACGCGCTTAGCGCCTAGCGACAATCTGAGATGGCCGGGGCAGACCCGGCCATTTTCATTTTGGGCGTGCGTTTGTGGCGTGTCTTGGACGTCGCCTCGGGGCATGAACAGCGGTCAGCCGTGGACCTACTCGGCAAAACGCACCAGCACTGTCCCGTCGGTGACTTGTGCGCCTTGCGCTGCGATCTCGGCGATCGTCCCGTCATGAGTGGCGGAAATCGTGTGCTCCATCTTCATCGCTTCCAGGATCAACAGCGGCTGACCCTTGATGACGGCCTCGCCTCGTGCCGCGCGCACCAGTTTGACCAGGCCCGGCATGGGCGCGCGCAGGCTGTCAGAACCGGCGGCGATTTCGTCGGCCCTCGCCAACGGGTCCGGCACCGCGAAGCTGTAGCCGATGGCGTCGTCGAATACGGTGACATGACCGGGCCAGCGGGCAAGTCGAGGGGCGGCGCGAAGATCAAGCGGATTGGCGCTGTCATAAGGTGCATCCAGTCCCACTTGGAACCGCTTGTCCGGCCGCACCGACACAAGCGCGAGGATATCATCCTCGCCGTATCGCAGCCGCGTGCGCCGCGGAACAGTGTGGAAATGCGCATAACCGGCAAGCGACGACCACGGATCGCCGCTCGGCGCCTGAGCGCCGGCGCCGGACGCCGCAAGCGCGGCTGCGGCGACGATCCCGCTGCTCGGCGGCGGCACTGCGGTCAGCGCTTCCTGATGCCTGCCAATCAGGCCGGTATCGACATCGCCTGCCGAAAAATCCGCATCAGCGGCAAGAGCAGCGAGGAAGGCGGTATTGACGGTCGAGCCGGCGATCTCGGTCTGCGAAAGGGCTATGCCCAGCGCTCCGAGCGCCGCCTGCCTGCTCTTGCCGTGCACGATCAGCTTGGCGATCATTGGATCGTAGAAGGGCGAGATGGCGTCGCCGGCCCGCACGCCGGTCTCGATCCGCATGCTGGCGCCCTCGGGCGCGGTATCCGGAAATTTCAGGTGATGCAGCGTGCCCGTCGCCGGCAAAAAACCCTTTGCCGCGTCCTCGGCATAGATGCGCGCCTCGAAGGCGTGACCGGACAGCGTGATCTCGCTCTGTGTTTTCGGCAGCTTTTCGCCGGACGCCACCCGCAACTGCCACTCGACCAGATCGGTGCCGGTGACCATTTCGGTGACGGGGTGCTCGACTTGCAGGCGGGTGTTCATTTCCATGAACCAGAAGCGGTCGGCCTTCAGCCCTTGCGAGGCATCGACGATGAACTCGATCGTGCCGGCGCCGGAATAGTTGATTGCCTTGGCGGCCTTCACCGCCGCCTCCGTCATCGCCTTGCGCAATGCCGGCGTCATGCCGGGGGCGGGGGCTTCCTCGATCACCTTCTGGTGGCGGCGCTGCGCCGAGCAGTCGCGCTCGTAGAGATGCACGACATTGCCGAAGATATCGCCGAACACCTGAACCTCGATGTGGCGCGGCTTCTCGATATATTTCTCGACCAGCACGCGGTCGTCGCCGAAAGCGGCCTTGGCCTCGCGCCGCGCACCCAACAGCGCCTCGGAAAAGTCGTCGGGATGTTCGACGCGCCGCATGCCCTTGCCACCGCCACCGGCGCGCGCCTTGATCAGCACGGGATAGCCGATCTCTCGTGCCTTGGAGGCGAGCAGCACAATCTCCTGCGCCTCGCCGTGATAGCCCGGCACAACAGGCACGCCGGCCTTCTCCATCAGCCGCTTGGCCGCGTCCTTCAGCCCCATGGCGCGGATCGAGGCCGCTGACGGGCCGATGAAGACGAGCCCCGCCGCTGTCACCTGATCGACGAACTCAGGGTTTTCCGACAGAAAACCGTAGCCAGGATGGACGGCCTCGGCGCCGGTAGCCAAAGCCGCCGCGACAATTTTGTCGCCGCGCAGATAGCTTTCGCCGACAGGCGAGGCGCCGATATGCACAGCTTCGTCGGCCATCCCGGCATGCAAAGCCCCGGCGTCGGCGTCGGAATAGACGGCAACGCTGCGCACGCCCAGCTTGCGTGCCGTGCGGATCACCCGGCAAGCGATCTCGCCGCGGTTGGCGATCAGAATTTTGGCGAACATAGGACCTCCAAAGCCAGAGCTTGCCGCCAACGGCGCGAATGCTCTTCACGCGAGCTGTGGCAACACCCTGCTTTGCAGTCCGGCCATTGTCAAAGGATCGGTAAACCGGGCTTGTTTACTTGGAGGCAGCGATCTCGCAAGCTCCTCCGGTCGTGACCTTGTAGTAGCTGCGGGTAGCGTGACAGGATTTCATCGCCGCCTCCTCGGCAGCCTTCTGTGACGGCGCATTCAAGTGCGTGCCGCAGATGATGTACAGCGAAGTCACCCGCATGTAGGGGGTGGTCGCATAGGCTGAATGGCCGCTGGCCGCCACATAGGCCTTGTAAGCTTTGGTACAATCGGACTTCGGGTTTCCCGACAGAGCCGGCCAGAACCGGGTGTCGCCCTTGCTTCCCGCCAGCGTTTCCGCCGCCCCGACATTCGGTGCAGCGACCATAAGCAGTCCTGCAAGCATCGATATGGTTACTCGTTTGATGGATAAAGATTTCATTGCCCAGCCCATTTGAAGAACCCCAACTGACAGAAATTTGCCTACTTGGAGGCGGCGATTCCGCAGCCCCCGCTTGCGGTCTTGACCTTGTACTTTTTGACGCCGGCCTGGCAGGACCGCAGTGCCAGATCTTCCGCAGCCTTCTGAGACGGCGCGTTCAGCCGCGCACTGCAAATGACGTACAAATCGGTCACGCGCGAATAGAAGGTCGTGGCATACGCGGAATGCCCACTGGCTGCCACGTAGGCTTTGTAGGCCTCCGGGCAGTCTCCGGTCGAACCTGGGGGAAAATGGACGGCGAAACGGCTGTTGCCTTTGCTTCCCGCCAGCGATTCCGCCGCTCCGATGCCGGGTGCCGTGAGTATAAGACACCCTGCAAGTATCGATATAATTGTACTCTGAACCAATCTCGGTCGCATTTTTTCCCCTTGGAATGAACTGAGCCAACAGGCATTACTATTTGGAGGCAGCGATGCTGCAGACTCCCGCTGTCGTGACCTTGTATTGCTTCCGGGCGGATTGGCAGTCCTTCAGCGCCAATGCCTCTGCAGCCTTTTGCGACGATCCATTCGCACGCGCGCAAATCATGAACTCGGTCGCCCAATTGAATGGGGTCGACGCATAGGCGGAATGACTGCCAGTCGCCAGATAGGCCTTGTATGCCTTCTGACAGCCTCCCGTTGAACCGGGCGCGAAATACACGGGGTAGCGGCTGTCGCCCTTGCTTCCCGCCAGCGATTCTGCCGCTCCAAGGTCAGGTGCCGCTAATATAAGCAGTCCTGCAAGTACCGGCACAGTTGTTTTCTGAAAAAGCTGCAGTCTCATCTTCGCCCAATCCCCACTGGTATTTGCAATGAGCAATAGCCGCGATTCTTTCGTCTGGCCAGATCGGTGAATAAAAATAAATCTGAAAACTATGGGTGGATTTTCTTAGCTATACCGGTCACGCTCCGCCAGGCGCAGCAACGCCTGTTGGTGTAGTTCCGCCATTTGCTGGTCGAAGCAGCAGAAGATGACAGTTTCAGGAACCGCGTTCTGGCCGATGAAGGCGCTCACGGTGTCAACGGCGATCTGCGTCGCCTGGTCCTTTGGATATCGGTATACACCGGTCGAGATCGCCGGAAATGCCACCGCCCGGCAATCCTTGGCGGCGGCGAGTTCGAGCGACCGGCGATAGCAGGCGGCCAACAACTCGGCTTCGCCCTTGCTGCCGCCTTGCCAGACCGGACCGACCGTGTGGATGATGTATCGCGCCGGCAGCCTGTAGCCGTTGGTGAGTTTTGCGTCGCCGACCTTGCAGCCATTCAGCGTCCGGCATTCGGCCAGGAGCTCGGGGCCGGCCGCCCGGTGAATGGCGCCGTCGACACCGCCGCCACCCAGAAGTGACGTGTTGGCAGCGTTGACGATGGCATCGACCGCCAGCTTCGTGATGTCGCCGATATGAACGCGAATTCTGTGGTCGGTCTCACTCATCGTCACATCCTGAACACGCCGAACCGTGTCTCCTCGATCTCGGCGTTCAGCGCCGCTGACAGGCTGAGTGCCAGCACCTCGCGCGTCTTGGCCGGGTCGATGATGCCGTCGTCCCAGAGCCGGGCGGAGGAATAGAGCGGATGACCCTCATGCTCGTATTTCATCAGGATCGGCTTCTTGAATTTTGTCTCCTCCTCCGCGCTCCATTCCCCGCCCTTGCGCTCGATCCCCTCGCGCTTGACGACGGCCAGCACGGTGGCCGCCTGCTCGCCGCCCATCACCGAAATGCGGGCATTCGGCCACATCCACAGGAAGCGTGGCGAATAGGCGCGTCCGCACATGCCGTAATTGCCGGCGCCGAACGAGCCGCCGATGATCATGGTTACCTTTGGCACGCGGGCCGTAGCGACGGCCATCACCAGCTTGGCGCCGTCCTTGGCGATGCCGCCGGCCTCGTATTTTCGCCCCACCATGAAACCGGTGATGTTTTGCAGGAAGACCAGCGGGATCTTGCGCTGGCAGCACAGCTCGATGAAATGCGCGCCCTTGAGGGCGCTTTCGGAGAACAGCACGCCGTTGTTGGCGATGATGCCGATTGGCATGCCGTTGAGATGGGCAAAGCCGGTGACCAGCGTAGTGCCGTAATTCTGCTTGAACTCGTCGAACTCGGAGCCGTCGACGATGCGCGCGATCACTTCGCGCACGTCATAGGGCTGGCGCAGATCGGTCGGCACGATGCCGTAGAGCTCATCCGCCGCTTGAAGCGGCGGAATCGGATCGCGAAGTGCCAGCCCGATCTCCTTCTTTCGATTCAGGTTCTTGACGATGCGGCGTGCGATCGCCAGCGCATGCTCGTCGTCGAGGGCATAATGGTCGGCAACGCCGGAAAGCCGCGTGTGCACATCGGCGCCGCCCAGTTCCTCGGCACTGACGTCCTCGCCGGTGGCAGCCTTCACCAACGGCGGACCGCCAAGGAAAATGGTCGCCTGGTTGCGCACCATGATCGTCTCGTCCGACATCGCCGGCACATAGGCGCCACCCGCCGTGCACGAACCCATGACGCAGGCGATCTGCGGTATCCCCGACGCCGACATGTTGGCCTGGTTGTAGAAGATGCGGCCGAAATGGTCGCGGTCAGGAAACACCTCGTCCTGGTTGGGCAGATTGGCGCCGCCACTGTCGACAAGATAGACGCAAGGCAATTTGTTCTGCAGCGCGATCTCCTGGGCGCGCAGATGCTTCTTCACCGTCAGCGGATAATAGGTGCCGCCCTTCACCGTGGCGTCGTTGACGACGACCATGACTTCGATGCCTTCGACGCGGCCGATGCCGGCGATGATGCCGGCCGATGAGATGTCTTCGCCATACATCGACCATGCAGCGAACTGGCCGATTTCAAGGAAGGGCGAGCCGGTGTCGAGCAATTGGGCGAGGCGCTCGCGCGGCAAAAGCTTGCCGCGGCTCTGGTGCCGTTCACGCGCTTCCTCCGAGCCGCCACGCTCGACGGTTGCCGCCTTTTCCGCAATGTCGGCGACCAGCGCCCGCATGCGCTCGGCATTGGCGCGGAAGGTGTCGGATGCTGGCGAGATCTGGGAGATGAGGGTGGTCATAGTGTTACCGGATCAGTTCGATCTTGCAGCCGATATCCAGGTCGCCCCAGTCACGGTCGGCGGTGACGGCAATGGCGTTCTCGCGAATTGCCAATGCGAGGCAGGCCCGATCGCCCAGCGACAAGCCGCGATGCCGCGTCAACTCGCGAAGCTGACCAGCGGCGATGCCCATCATTTCGTCGAAAACAGCGATTGGCATACCGAGGCTGGCGAGGTCGTCCGCGGCCTCTTCCATGCTGCGTCCCCTGTCGATCAGCTTTGCGATGATTTCGGCCGCATTGACGGAACTGCATTGCGCATCCGGCGCGAAACCCAAGGCAATATCGGTGCCTTTCTCGTTGAGCAGGATCGCCAGCGCCGCCGAACTGTCCATGACGTAGGGTTTCACTTCGCTCCCTTTCTCGCCGTTCCTTCAGCATGAAGCCGGTCCAAACGTCTATCGCTTCGGCGCTGTTCTTCCCGCCGCTCCTTCAGAAATTCGTCCACAACACTTTCCTCAGGCTTTTTCAACGCCGACAATTCCGCCTGGACGCGCCTGAGATTCCGAAGCCACGACTTTACCCTCAGCTCGCCGTTCTCGACATGAAGGATCAAATCCTCGCCCGGTTTCACACCCATTTCCTCGCGCATGGCAGCCGGGATAACGAAGCGTCCGCCCTCGCCAAGTCTAACGCGCTCGCGTTTCGCTGGAACCCGGAGCGGAGGTTTCGGAGCGCTGGCATCGAATTGTGTCTGCGGATTTTCGTCAAACTCAGCCTTTCTCGTCCCGTTTGCCATACTCTGCCTCGTTTCAGATATGTGACATATTCAGAAGTTATGGCACAATCTGCAATTCATGGCAATTTACCAGACGGACGCCACTACACACTTTCCGCCATGATTTCGCGCCCGATCAGCCAACGGCGGATTTCGCTGGTGCCGGCGCCGATCTCGTAGAGCTTGGCGTCGCGCAGAAGCCGGCCGGTCGGATAGTCGTTGATGTAGCCATTGCCGCCCAGCAGCTGGATGGCGTCGAGCGCCATCTGCGTCGCCTTCTCGGCAGCGAACAGCACGCAAGCGGCGGCGTCCTTACGGCTCGTCTGGCCACGGTCGCAGGCGGCGGCGACGGCATAGACATAGGCGCGCGCGGCGCTCATCGTCGTATACATGTCGGCCAGCTTGCCTTGCACCAGCTGGAACTCGCCGATCGGCTGGCCGAACTGCTTGCGTTCGTGCACATAGGGAATCGCCACATCGAGGCACGCCGCCATCAGCCCGAGCGGGCCGCCCGCGAGCACCGTGCGCTCGTAATCGAGGCCCGACATCAGCACCTCGACGCCGCGCCCTTCCTCATGCAGCACGTTGTCGAACGGCACCTCGACGTTCTCGAACACAAGTTCGCCGGTGTTGGAGCCGCGCATGCCGAGCTTGTCGAGCTTTTGCGCGACGGAAAAGCCGGCCATCGATTTTTCGACGATGAAGGCGGTGATGCCGCGCGAATGGAGCTCCTGATCGGTCTTGGCATAGACGACCAGCGTCTCGGCGTCCGGGCCGTTGGTGATCCACATCTTGGTGCCGTTGAGCACATAGCAGTCGTTGCGCTTTTCGGCACGCAGTTTGAGCGACACGACGTCGGAGCCGGCCCCGGATTCCGACATCGCCAGCGCGCCGACCTTTTCGCCGCTGCATAGCGCAGGCAGATATTTTTCCTTCTGCGCCGGCGTCGCCCAGCGATTGATCTGGTTGACGCAGAGGTTGGAATGGGCGCCGTAGGAGAGGCCGACCGAGGCCGAGGCGCGGGAAATCTCTTCCATCGCAACGACATGGGCGAGATAGCCCATGCCGGTGCCGCCGAATTCCGGATCGGCGGTGATGCCGAGCAGGCCGAGCCCACCGAGCTCGGCCCACAGATGCGCCGGAAATTCATTCGAGCGGTCGATCTCGGCGGCGATCGGCGCGATCTTGTCTTGGGTGAAGCGCCGCACCAGGTCGCGCAGCGCCTCGATGTCTTCGTCAAGCCCGAAGTTGAGTGTGTGCGTGTACATGCCGTTCCTCCCGGCGCATGCCCCGAAATCGAATTCGATTCGGGAAGGATCATGCGCAAAATCAAAGTGCTACAACGTCCTTTGCTCGCCGGAAGGGGCTGCGACGCTGTAGGTCGTTGTCGCGGCGTGGGTCTTTGCTCCAACCAGGCGCCTCGTCATTGAAAGATATGTGGCGGTTACCTCCGAGATCGATAGCCGCTCGCCCGGCCGGAACCAGACGATGACGCCGGTCATCATCTGGATCAGCGCCATGGCCGTCAGCCCTGTGTCTTCGACGCTGAAGACGCCGACCTCTGCGCCGTCGCGCAGAATGGCGCGCAGCTCCTTTTCATAGATCGTGCGCATACGCAGGATCTGCGTCAGGCGGTCATGCGACAGGCTGCGCAATTCCATGTTCGAGACATGGGTGGAATGGCGCCGCTCGATGTGGAAGGCGATGTGGTTTTCGACATAGGCGGCGAGCCGCGTCGCCGGATCGGCCGTGGCAGGCCGCGCCGCGTCCCACGCCTCGATCAGCCCTTCCATGTGCTCGCGCATCAACGTGAACAAGAGGTCTTCCTTGGTCGGAAAATAGCGGTAGAGCGCCGCGGCCTGCACGCCGACCTCGGCGGCCAGCTGGCGCATCGACATCGCCTCGTAGCCGAGACGTGCGATCAGGTTCACCGCCGCCTCGCGGACCGCAGCTTCGGTCTTTTCCCCGTCGGAACCGGTCGTGCGCGCCATGGATGCCTCGTTGAGGGCGTAAGAATAAAACAAACGTTCAATTAATTCAAGGGAGCCGCTGTCAGACGATGGCGTTCCTTGGCGCCCCCCTCTGTCCTGCCGGACATCTCCCCCTCAAGGGGGGAGATCGGCAGCTCCAACGGCCGCACTTTTCTTCAAACGTTAGAGATGGCGAAAGCTGAAGTGACGGCCAATCTCCCCCCAAGTGGGGGAGATGTCCGGCAGGACAGAGGGGGGCGCTGTCCCGCAGGCATCAAAAGGTCCTGCAGGGTCTTGACGAAGGCGCTAGCTCCCCCGTGCTGCCGCCAGCGCGCCGGGCAACTCCTCGGCAAAAATGTCGAGCTCGTGGTCGAGGCCGACGCTGACTCTGATGCAGCGGTCGAGCACCGGCACCATCGGCTTGCGGATGAACACATCGCGCGACAGCAGAGCCTGCAGCACGTTCAGCGCGAAGGCGCCGTCGCCGCCGCAATCTATGGTGACGAAATTGGTTGCCGACGGCAGCGGCTTCAGCCCGTTCGCCTCGGCTACTTCAGCGATGCGCCGGCGGCCGGAACCAACCCGCGTCACCACGCTTTGGAGATAGTCCTGATCGGCAAGCGCCTCGACGCCGGCGATCTGCGCCATGCGGCTGACGCCGTAGTGGTTGCGGATCTTCTCAAAATCGCGGATCACCTGGGCGTCGGCCACCGCATAGCCGCAGCGTATGCCGGCCAGCCCGTAGGCCTTCGAGAAGGTGCGCATGCGGATGACGTTCGGCCGCGCGACATCGATCGGCGGCAGCGCCGAGACCGGGCCCAGCTCGCCATAGGCCTCGTCGAGCACCAGCATGGTGGTTTGCGGCAGGGCTTCGATGAAGCGGCTGAGCTCGGCCGCCTCCCACCAGCTTCCCATCGGATTGTCCGGGTTGGACAGGTAGACCAGCGGCGCATTTTCTTTGCGCACCGTAGCCAATAGGCCGTCGAGGTTTTCCCGGTCGTTCTCGTAAGGCACCGCGATCAGCCGGCCGCCGACGCCGGCAATATGGAAATTGAAGGTCGGATAGGCGCCGAGCGAGGTGACCACCGCGTTATCAGGCGCCACATACATGCGCGCCACCAGGCTGAGCAACCCGTCTATGCCTTCGCCGACCACCACGTTTTCGGCGCTAACGCCGAGATGCGCGGCGAGGGCCACCTTCAAATCGTGATTGTCGGGGTCGCAATACATCCACATGTCGCGGGCAATGCCGGCCATGCGGGCGACGACGCGCGGCGAGGGCCCGAAACTGCTCTCATTGGCGCCGATGCGGGCGCGAAACGCGCGGCCCCGGTCACGTTCCTGCGCCTCCGGGCCGACAAACGGCACCGTCGAAGGAAGCGTACTGATGATCGGCGTGAGGGGAGGGCGCTGGCGCATGGCAAAGGCTCGTTCGAAAAGGGCTTTCTTGCTAGCGCGGCGCAGTTGGCCGCGCAAGCTCCCGCCTTGGCTGCAACCAGCATGCTGGATTCCCTCCGCTCTTTTTGCTAGCGAGATATCATGAACAATCGACTCCCACCTGCTTGGTCAAAGCACATTAAGCCCGGACCCGCGCCGAAAGCGAAGGTGCCGATAGCGAAGGTGCCGATAGCGAAGCCTTTAGGGAATCAGCAAAAAGGAAACGCCCAATCGCGTGCGCAGGCCGACGACGCGTTGCTGAAACAGGCATATACCTTTCAGCAGGCCAAGCGGCTTGACGAGGCCCAGGACCTGTGTCTTCGGGTTTTGGCGCGCACGCCGAACCATCCGCTCGCCTTGTACATCCTTGGGACCATATATCTGGGTTACGACGATGAGAGGGCTTTGCGATATTTCGCACGGGCGGTCGGCGAGGAACCTAAAAACCCGTACTATCATCTCAGCCTGGGCGAGGCCTATGTGAAGGTCAGCGAGTATGCGCCAGCAATCAAGCATATGCAGTATGCCCTGGAACTGCAGCCCGGCCTTATCGAAGCACTTTGCGCATTGGGACGCACTTACACGGCGTTCGACAAGCCCGACATGGCTTTGCCGCTTTACGAGAAGGCGCTGAAAATCAACCGCGATCATCCCAAGGTGCGAGCCGGGCTGGCCAGCGCGCTCAGCGGCCTGGGGCGTATGGAGGAAGCCGCCGCCTATCTGAAAGAAGCGATCGATCGCCGTATTGGGGTGCCGGCTGCCTACAACGACCTCGTACAGACACGTAAGTTCACCGAGGAGCCCGAGGAGCTCCAATCCATCCTTCGTGAACTCGGTAATCCGAAACTTGGTTCGGAAGCCGCGCAGCAACTCCATCTCGCCGCCGGCAAGGTGCTAAACGACCTCAAGCGCTATGATGAGGCATTCGGCCATTTCAACAGGGCGAAACAGGCCTCCGGCTACAAGTTCGATATCGACTTGTATCGTCGGTGGATCGATTCGATGATTGAAACCTTCACGCCGGACTTTTTGGCTGCCCGGGCCGGCTATGGAAATCCTTCCGAAGTGCCGGTGTTCGTGGTTGGCATGCCGCGTTCGGGAACAACGCTCACGGAGCAGATCTGCGCCAGCCATCCCGATGTCCATGGTGCAGGGGAGCTTAGCAAACTAAGGCGGGTCGCGAATGCGATCGGTCTGAAGACATCATCGGCTGGAGATTTGCACCAGCCGGTCATGTCGATCACGGAAGACCTGTCCAGAACGCTGGCCGAAGAGCATCTGTCCTATTTGCGGGAGCGGGCGCCTGCCGCGCTTCGCGTCGTGGATAAGATGCCGCACAATTTTGAACTGATCGGGCTTATCGGGCTTCTCTTCCCCAACGCACGCATCATTCATTGCCGTCGCGACGCCATCGACAATTGCGTCTCCTGCTTTGTCCTCAATTTTAGCGAGGGGCACAGCTACAACACCGACCTGAAAACACTAGGCCTGTACTATCGCGAGTATGACCGCCTGATGCAGCATTGGAACACGATTTTTCCAGGCCTTATCTTCGAAAATCGCTACGAAACGCTGGTCGAGGACCAGGAAGCGCAGTCACGCCGCCTGATAGATTATCTCGGGCTGCCTTGGGACGACGCCTGCCTGCGGTTTTTCGATAGGGATGGTTCGGTCAACACGCCCAGTCGCTGGCAGGTTCGTCAACCGATCTACAGATCCTCCGTCAAGCGCTGGAAGAATTACGAAAACGAAATTCAGCCGCTGATACAGTCGCTGGGTGATCTTGCAGAGATTTGACTTGAGGCCGGCGGTCCGCATTGTGTGGACCGCCGGGGGGCGGGGGGCAAGCGCATAGGCTTTCTGCCACCCGACCATCAGCCGACAATCCCCAACGATTAGCTAAAGGCCACTAGCCGTCTTCCCCCCAAATGGCGGGAGCGAACTTCCTATTCTGTTCCTTGCAAGCGCTGCTGCGGTGCAGAATCTTTCGAGACGCTGAGGGACAGCGCCCCCCTCTGGCCTGCCGGCCATCTCCCCCACAAGGAGCGAGATTGGCCGTCATTGCGGCTTTCGCTAATCTCCAACGTTGATGAACAGGCGCTGTCAGCGAAGCTGCCGATCTCCCTCCTTGTGGGGGAGATGTCCGGCAGGACAGAGGGGGGCGCGAAGGATCGCTACAGAGCGCTTTTATTCTGCGCAGCCGATCGGCTTCCAACCTGTCAGAAATCACAGAACGACCATGGCCGGTATCGGCCGCGCCATACATTCCACCCTTGACAGCCACGCCGATACGAAAAAACCCGGCGGTTGCCCGCCGGGTTCGATTTCAGTCAAACGCTGCTGATTAGAACGAGCGCTGGAAGCGGAGGATGCCGCCGAAGTTATCCTCCTCCTCGGCACCGGTCCAGTTGCTGACGGTCTCATCACCAACGTGGAAGTAGGCGGCTTCGGCCGTGATCGTCAGGCCGGGGACGATATCGTAAGCGATGTTCGCCACGACGCCGAGATTCTCGCCCTCGTCATACGAGATCTGGGTGTTGAACGAGGTCTTCTCGTTGATGGTGTAAGTGCCACCGCCCCAGACTGCCCAATTGCCGCTCCACAGCTTGTACATGCCGCGGCCGGCGGCGGGAAGTGCGAAGCCGCCATCCAAGTAGTTGTCGTCTGTGCCGTAGCCGGCCATGATGAACAGCGACAGGTTCTCCATCGGGGTGACGTCGAGGCGAACCTTGCCGGCCACTTCTTCATAGTTGGCGTCGTAAGCAATGACGCCGGTGATCGCGCCCCAGCCCTGCGTCCACTTCACGCCGCCGACGACATGCGGGACGTAGCTGTCGATCGTGAAGTCGCCGTAACCTTGTTCGAGCGAAACCACGGCGGAGAAGCCGTTGCCGGCGTCGAAATAGTACTGGACGACGTTGGTGTCGAAGCCGCCGTAGGGAACCAGCGTATCGTTCATGACATTGCCGGCGTAGCCGATGAACGTATCGAAGGCCGATTCGTCCTTACCGACGCGCAGCCCACCGAGCTGGATCCAGGCGAAGTTCAGCGAAACGCCTCTGTCGTAGGCTTCGTTGAGGTACGGGGATGTATCGCCTTGGGTGTTGCGGAAGTTGAAGCGGGTCTCAGTGTACGTCTTCAACGTGCCGAGCTCGGTTTCCTGGCCGGTCCAGGTCTTCAGCGCGAAGCGAGCACGCTTCCAGTAGGTATCCTGCTCGTCGCCGTCCTCGACGTCGACGGTCCCCGCACCGGTGAATGTGCCGACGTCGCCGACGCCGATGTCGTAGCGGACATAGCCGCCGATGCGCAGGCAGGTCTCAGTGCCGGGGATGTAGAAGTAGCCAGCGCCGTAGACGTCGCAGATGCGGACGTATTCAGCGGGTTCCGGCTCGGCAACGACGACGGCGTCGGCGGCGCGCGCACCGGAAACTGCGACCAGAGCCGCAGCGGAGCCAAGAAGAAGGCTCTTGATGTTCATTTTCTGACCTCCAGTCAAAAGTTAAAAAACGGGTCTGGGTATTCTTTGCTGAAGGACAGCGTTCCCTGCCCCATCCCCACTACCGAAAAAGATGCGCACCGCGCCGCTCCTTCGAATTCGACATTACCCATGAGGCGGCGGCGTTCAACCACCATCGTATCGGCAGAAGGTCTGTGCAGGCGCTATCCCCCTACCTTGTTGCACAAATGACACGATTTGGCCTCACTCGGAAAGCTCCCGTTAACCATTGAGCCCCTTGTGAGCCCTTACAATCCGGCCGGTTCCGGCAATTGCCCCTCCCGGAATTGCGACGATGTTGTGAGTCGACAGCCAAGGGATTGCCGCAGAATCGCCGCATGGCAAAAGCGCCGTTTCGGCAGAGGCCGGTTTTTTCAATGATAATGGTTCAGGCTTGTTGATTGTGCCGGCGCTTTTCTTTATCCACCGGCGCAACGGAGAGGTGGCCGAGTGGTCGAAGGCGCTCCCCTGCTAAGGGAGTAGAGGTCAAAAGCTTCTCGTGGGTTCGAATCCCATCCTCTCCGCCATCCTGCTTGGCGCTGCGCGCTTCGCAGGACAAGTCCTCCCTTTCCGCGAAGCAGGATGCCCTGTCGCACTGCCTCAAATAAATTCCTCAGTTATCGAGCATTACTTTGAGCCGAAGCGTTGCTCGGTCCTATCCAGAAAAGCGGCGATGGCGCCGGGCAGGCCGCCGGTCTCGAGGAAAGGCGCATGGCCCTGGCCCGCGACCGTGATCGTCTCGACACAAGGGTGACGCTTTCGCATCTGTTCGAGCGTCTCGGCGGACAGCAGCTTCGAATTGGCACCGCGTATGGCGAGCAGGGATATCGCCGCCAGTGCCTCGAACTGCGGCCACAGATCAGGCAGCTTCTGGGTCAGGTCGAGTCCCGCCAGCGTGTCGACCAGCTTCGGGTCGAAATCCGGCACCAGCCCTTCATCCGTCTCTCGGTATAGGGCCGCTACCATCCGCTCCCAATCCGCCTCGGTCAGGGCAGGAAAGTCGCTGCCATGCGCGCCGCGCAGGCCGCCGACCGCCTCGGCGTAGGTTTTCGGCTTCGGCGCGCGGTCGAGGTAGGAGCGGATATGAGCGAGACCGCTGGCTTGGACCACCGGGCCGATATCGTTGAGCACGATAGCCCTCAGGACTGCCGGCCGCATCGCCCCGAGCATATGGATGATCAACCCGCCGCGTGACGTGCCGATGAAACCCGCCTCCTCGATGCCTAGCGCCGCCAGCCCAGCGAGGATGTCGCCGGCTTCGACGCCGACATTGTAGTGGCTGACATCGGGGTCATAGGCGGATTGCCCGCGCCCGCGATAGTCGAAGGCGACAATTTTTCGGGGACTTTGCGTCCGTCGCGACAGGTGCAGCGCCAACTCATGAAAATCGCGGCTATTGCGGGTCAGGCCGGGCAGGCAGACGACCGGCCAGTGTCCGGAGTTCGCTTCGCCGTAGATGCGGGCGTGGAGTTCAAGCCCGTCCGGCGAGGCGTAGAAAAAATCGGAAAAACCGCTCGACATTGGACTCGATTCCTCGCCGTTGCCGGATCGTCTCGACTGCTACAGGCGAGGGCGGGGGTGGTCAATCGAGGGCGGAACGGCCAAGCTGCCAATCTCCCCCCTTGTGGCAGGGGAATCGCGTTTGAGTAGATGGGAAATTGCTTGCCAATTGGCGGGTTGTGGATTCTTGGGAGGACTCCGTT